>JAPLMI010000207.1 GCA_026387115.1 Candidatus Omnitrophota bacterium
ACATATGAAGGCGTTAAAAACGGTCACTCCCATAATACTGTATCACCATGAAAATTATGACGGGTCAGGATACCCCAAAGGCCTTAAGAAGGAACAGATACCGATCGGCGCCAGGATCATGGCCGTTGTGAGCGCGTTCGAATCCATGACGACGAAAAGAGCCTACCGGTCCATAAAGAGGCTCGACGAAGCCGTGGAGGAGATCAAGAAGAATTCCGGGACACAGTTCGACCCCAAAGTCGTGGATGTCTTCCTGAGGATAATTTACAGAAAAGACGTGCGGTTGGCGCTGGAGAGGGAACTTTATGGATAAATTATTCAAGTCCAAGATTCATCTTAAGATAATAAAATTCTTCCATGAAAACCAGGCTTCGATCGATACGCCGCGGGGAGTGGCAACGTGGATCGGCGAGGATAGAACCAAAGTGCGAAATGCCCTCGAGGACCTGGTTAAGGCAAAGATACTTGTAGCCCACCGCGCCGCATCGACGACCGGCTACGGCTATACCAGCGACGAGAAGCTCATATCCAGGATAAAAAAATATCTTAAGAAGAGCGAACCCGCCTCTTAAACATTTAAAACCCTTGTAAAATAGATGAAAGATTACCTGAAGTTCTACAATGAATTGAACCTCCGCCAGAAGGAGGTCGTCGATCGGACAGAGGGGGCCCTTCTTGTCCTTGCAGGCCCCGGCACAGGTAAGACGCTTGCTTTATCGGTAAGGGCCGGTTCTATACTGAAGAAGAAGCACGTCCGGCCCGACAATATCCTCATCCTGACTTATACCAACTCCGCCGCCAAGGCTATGAAAGAGAGGCTTTCCGAGGTTATCGGCCTTGACGGATACGAGGTGGAGGTCGGCACTTTCCATAGCTTCGCGAACTCCATAATACAGGGATCAGAAGAGGCGGCCATATACATCGGAGACAAGGTTCAGATGGACGACGTCGAGAGAATGAGGGTCATCGAATATATTCTCGACAACACCAAGGGGCTCGACGCGATACGCCCCTTCAGGGCGCCTTATACATATCTTAAAGAGATATTGCAGAGGATCGGCGATCTTAAGAAAGACGGGGTCTTGCCTCAGGATTTCGAAAATTATTTAAAGGGCCCGAAGAGCCAATATAGAATTCTGGATGATAAATACAAAGACCGCCTTGGAGCGCTGGCAATCGTATATAAGAGGTATGAGGAACTTAAAGAGGGGAAGAATAAGGATGTCTTCGATGAGCGCGGCCGATATGATTTCGATGACATGATACTATTTGCCATAGAAGTATTAAGGAAAGAGAATGCGGTAAAGAAAGAATACCGGGACCAATACAAGTACGTGATGGTGGACGAATTCCAAGACACGAATGGCGCGCAGGCCGAATTGTTATTCGAACTTTTGGATTACAAGAATCCCAACCTTCTTTGCGTAGGCGACGACGACCAGTCGATATACCGTTTTCAGGGCGCAAGCGTCGGAAACTTTAAACTTCTCTCCAAAAAATTTCCTCAGATAGAAACAATTTACCTTAAAGACAACTACCGTTCCGCCAAAGAGCTGATAGACGTCTCTTCCAAGATAATAAGCATGATCCCGGCGAAAGAGAGGATGCCGGGGAAGACGCTTGAGGCCGCGCGCGACTACCGCGATAAGGAGATAATGTTCAGGGAATTTACGACCGAGGCGGAGGAGCTTATATATATCGTCGACAAGGTTAAAGAGCTGAAGGATGTGATTGCGCAAGACTTAACCCTGACTGAAGAGGAACGCAAACACCCCTACAATAATATCGCCGTATTGGTAAGAAAAAGAAACGACATCTTGAAGGTAATCGACGCCTTTCTGCAGGCAGGGATCCCGTACGCTACCGACGGCAAGGAAGATATCAGCGGCGAAAAACGGGTAAAACAGCTTCTCGACATTCTGGATCTCGCACACATAGACCCCGCGGAACACGAGGGGAAGGATCTGGCGCTCTACAAGGTCCTTACGGCGGATTACCTCGAGATACCGCACGTCGACGTTCTGAGGTTTTTAAGCTACGCTAATTTTACCAGGAAGAAAAATGCCGACAACTCGACAGTGCTGGAGGAATTTTTAAGCTATTTCCAAAATGCAAAATCGGACATCAAGCTTGAGGCGCCTGAGAAGATGCGCCGCGCCGCGTTAATAATAGGAAGGCTTCTCGAGGACGCGAGGACGAGGAGCGTCCATTCGATACTGATGGAATTCATGAAGGACGCAGGCGTATTCAAATTCATAATCAAGTCCTATGACAAAAATCAGATCCTTAGGATGAGGGGCTTGCGCTCGCTCACCTCATTTGTAAATATGGTCAAGACAGGCGATATGGCAAAACCCGGTATGCGCCTCGACGATTTCTCGCTCGACCTTAAGACGCGTAAAGACCACGGCCTTCCGATACAGGGTTCCCTGGTCACAATGACGCAGGAGGGCGTCAGAATCTACACGGCTCACGGCTCCAAGGGCCTCGAATTCCAAACCGTACTAATCCCTTTCTGCCTCCATAACAAGAACTGGCCGGCGCGGCCGATCCCCGATAAGATCCATTTGCCGTTCGACCTTTTCAAGACAAGGCAGGACCAGCAAGAGAAGCAGGCGCTGAAAGAGCTGGCCCTCCACGACGAGACGAGGCTTTTCTATGTCGCGGCAACGAGGGCCAAGTCGAACCTCATATTCACCTCAAGCCCCACAGAGGGTTCCGTCTCAAGCCAGTACCTGAACGAACTCGACATTCACAAGGATTCGCCGGAATACGTCGATGAGGAAGAGCTGATTTCGAAATCGATCGAATCAACAGACTTAAGCGATCCATTTATAGGAACGGAAGAGATCCTGAAAGATATGGTGGACACTCTTACCCTGAACCCGACAAGGCTCAATACATATATCACCTGCAAAAGAAAATTTCTGTATAATGACGCCCTGAAGCTGCCCGGCGCCAAAAAAAAGAGCCTCGTATTCGGTAATTGCGTGCATAAAGCCCTTGAAGAGGTATATAAAGAGTTTATGAAAACGGAAAAATTCCCGCTTTTCTTGTTCTTCAAAAACTCTTTTACGAAAGAGCTGAGGTTTCAGGGAGTCGACAAGGCGATAAACCGGGATTGCCTCAACAAGGCCGAGACGCTTAAAGATTGGTTCCGTATGCTTGCAAAAAATCCGGTCATGCCCATAGGCCTTGAGAGAAAACTGGTCATAACGGTCGGCGATAACATCATCTTCACCGGCAAATACGATAAGGTCGAGTGGGCGGACGAGAAGAAAGGCCTTGTGAGGATAGTCGATTACAAAACGGGAAAGCCCGATGACCATCTTAAGGATATCGAGGGAGTGCCCGACATACAAAATCCCGATTGCGACGGATATTTAAGGCAGCTCGTCTGTTACAAACTTTTATTTGAAAAAGACAGGAAGGAATCGAAGGGCAGGCGCGCTAGCCACGGCGTCCTCGTCTTCGCCGAGCCCGTCAATGCGGATATCAGAAAACTGGGTTACAAGAAAGGCCAGTATGTGACAAAGTCCGTTTTGATAGGCGACGAGATAGTGGCAACATTAGAAGAGCTGATTAAAAAAGTGTGGGCCCAAATAAAAGCGTTAAGGTTTGAGAAATTACCCGAAAGGGACGTAGATAAATGCGGAAGATGCGACTTCAACACATTCTGCTGGGAGTAATCGCGCTTATAGCGATCGCGGGCTTGATCTATATATCCTTAGGCCATGTAGCCGTATACCTATTTGCCAAGGCCAATAACCTCGATATCTCATATAATAATCTGACCAGGTCCGGGGCGAACTTCGTATTCAAAGACTTCAGGGTAAGGAACAAGGCCTCAAGCCTCGGTATATCCGCCATGTCGGCTGTGATAAGGCCAAAGCTTAAAGGTTATGATTTCAACTTTACGGATGTCCGTTTCCTGAAAAAAGACGGCGAGGAGGAGTCTTCATATGAAAATCTGGCGGGGCTTGTAGCGGTCCCGTTCAAAGGAAGCTGGGTATACAAAGAGATAGCTGGAGAGATAGTGCCGTCCCGCGACACTCTAGAGGTAAAAAAACTCGACGCCGTAAGCGATGAGATAAAATTACATATCACCGGAAGATTCAATGCCGATAATACCGTAGATACCGATATAGAAATATATTTTGGCCCCGGCATAATAAAAAAGATACCGGAAGAGCTGTCAAAAATCATCTTAACGGATGGGGAGGCCGGCTGGAAAAGTCTTACCGTCCATCTATCCGGCAATTACGCGCAGCCCTCCATCCAGGTCTCCGGCAAACTCTTCCGCCTGAACATCAAATCGATCTCCGAAAAGTAGTGTAACCGGGGCGCGGGCTTACTATTATGCAATCCTAAACGGCGGGCACCCCCATCCCATGCTCGCCCATAATCGAAAAGCCTTCGGTCGCGTCACCCGTAAAATTTCTCCAGCTAAGCCCGCTACCCAAGGCGGTTACCTTCTCGGTAACCGCCTTGGGTCACAACCAGTTCCTTCAGCGAAATTTTTCGATCCCCGTTGAAGGGGTCGCTCTGATTACCCACAGAGTAATGCCCTATCTAATGACACCTATCATCGAACGGCCAATTTCTGACCCATTTACCAGATAGTAGGCTATTTAGATAGTAGATTACTCTTTTTCCTAATAGCTCAATACCCATAAATTCAATGCTTGTAGATTATAAAATTTTCGAAAAAATACGAAACCCTATGAATATGATTATGATATAATAAAACGGTGGAAAAATTAAAAATAGGTTATTTGAAGTGGGCATCAGGGCCCGATTTCATCAGCAAGAGGGTTATTGAGGACAATTTCCTGTATTCATTGGGCCAATATGCCGATATAATCGTTTTTCCGTTTCGCAAAATCAAGGATATCGAAAAAGCTCTCAAGAGAACCGCCGGATATAATATAGACTATCTTTACATCAGCAGTTTCAGCGTTCCGACGGCTTACTTCTGGATAAGGGAAAAATTAAAAATAGACATCCCTTTTATCTTTTACCTTCATGCCGTCCATCCGTGGTTTCGAGAATATCTTTATCTGATCCCCTTTTTGAGAAAATGCGACATAATCCTCTCTCCTTCTCAATATGCAAAAAAGCTATTCCTAAAACTCATATCAAAATTTAACGTCTACGTAGTTCCCTATTGTATCGACACGAATCTAATTCGAAGAAATTCAGCCAACGATGCGGAAGAAGATAGAAGAATTATAACTTTCATGGGACGCCTGACGGAAGAAAAGGGCGTTGGGGTTCTAATAAAATTGCTGCCAAAAATCGCCGCAAAAATAGATAACGCGCATTTAAATATCATCGGGCCATTGAGCGGAGGGGGAACGAAGGATTCGCCAAGATCGATATACGTAAAAACTCTCGAAAAACTGGTAAAAAGAAATAAATTGAATGATAGGATACATTTTAAGGGTGTGCGATTGGGCCCAAATAAATATAAACTCTTATCGAAATCCGACATATTTGTCAATCCCACATTGGCGAGTGAAGAAACCTTTGGGATGGTCAATATTGAGGCCTTGGCCTGCGGCGTGCCCGTCATAACAACAAACTGGGCGGGAGGCATCGAGATCGTAAAAAATAATAAGAATGGTTATCTTTTAGAAATCCAGCGCGATAAAAAAAACAAGCCATACTTTGACCATGAACGCCTGGGATCGTTGATAATAAGGGTATTAGGCGACAACACCTTAAACTTAAAATTAAAGAAAAACGCTATGATATCCGCGCGAAAGTACGACTATCATGCGATCATGCCCTCTCTTGCGGCCTTGCTGAGGAAGAGAAAGAATAAAACCGAGGTTATAAGGGGGTGGGATTTTTTTAAGGATAAGACTCTCGCCGATTTTAGCCGTATCTTCAATGAAGAATTCCTATTTTTCCTTTTTTATGAAAGGGCGTTTCAAACCGAGACTTTTTCCTCATTATATAACCGGACAGTCAACAATCATGCTGACAAGGGTAATTTTTCGGCGAAACGCCGCGGAAAAAATATCGGGAGGGGAAACCGCGATGTCGGTTTAGCAAAAAGAATACGGAGGAATTTTTATCATTTTATTACATCCGCTTAGCGGATATTAATTCGCTGCACCGTGATTCGATATTATAAGATTTTTTCTGGCCAGCGCCGCTATGGCGAGGGCGCAGTATCGCATGGTATCTTCTTCAGGAAAGTTGAATGTCTTGATAATTTTACCTGCAAGTTCTCTAAGCGTATTCTTCCCGTCGATATACTTTAATAAAAGGAAGGCCGTGAGAATATAGGCCTGCCTTTCTTTGGGGCTTAGATTAATACCTGTGAGAATCAGATTCAAAGATTTGAAGACAGAAAGCGTGAATTCCCCTTTGAAATTCTTTACGGGAATGTCATTCAATAGAGAGAATGGAATAAAGTTAATCCTCTGGTGGTGGTAGTGGTCCAGCTCTTTACATAAGACCATTCCTAATCGGGGTGCTTCCCTTTCAAAGATTGTTCCCTGCCCGTTTCATTAAACGAGCCGCGCTTATCATATCTTTAACGTTTTCGTCTTTATCGATCATTTGTGCCGATTGATCGCTAAAACTTTCTATGCCGATCTCAATACCAATGCAACCTGCCCTTTTCATGGCTGGGAGAAGGCTGCGATGCTTGACTATGTGCTCGGCCCTTGATAAGCCGCAGTAGTTTATCCTGATTTTTTTAGAGGCGAATCGTATAATTTCAGCGGCAGTAAGTCGAAAGCCGGAAAGGGCAGTTCGTCAAGGTTGGAGATAAACGCCCTCGGCGGGGTGGCAATTATCCCGTTGTCTTTTCTGTACATTATCCCACGTATATTACTGAAATCCTTTCTGCCGTTTAACACGGCTTTTGCCAACTCAAGAAAAGTCTCTTCGCCTTCATGAAGAACAACGCAATCCGCGTATTTTATCGCTTCTTCCGGGCATACCGGGGAAATATTCCCCTTCTCTTAACGAATTGTTAAGGTCCTTCGTCGGCCTGCTGTCAAACCACAGCCTCCTCAGGATCAAATTTTGCCAGACTAAGTCTATGGCAAAATTTGGGGTCCCTTCTCGGAATAGAAAAAATTATCCGCATTTCCATGACGCTCAGGATTGATTTTTGGAATGCGGTGTGGTATAATGCCGGACGTTATGGAAGAGGGAAAAAGCCAGAAAGAATTATTCGAATTTGAGAAGCCCAAAAGGTCATTCCCGAAGCTCTCAAATTTTCTTCCGAAGGCCGACTTTGAAAGGAATATCCTTATCACCCTTTCGCTGGAGAAGATCATGTTCGTCTCCATAGGGCTGATTCTGGCCATGGTTGTCGTTTACGCGCTCGGCATCGAGGTTGGCAAGGCAAGAAGATCGGCCAGTCAAATCGTTCAGCGGGTAAGCGTGAAAAAAGTGACGGCCGCGGCTAGCCAGGTCTTGACAAGGCCGCATATAATAGTTGCCGGCGCTTACTCGCGTAAGGATAACGCCTTATCAGCTATGGCGCGTTTAAAGCAGGCGGGCTTTGACTCATATATAGGCCAAAACGCTCCGCTCTTTCAGGTATGGGTAGGGGCTAAAACCGGCTCTGACGCGCTGAAGGAATTGGCCAAAGTAAAAAAGTTATGTAAGGACGCGTATTTAAAAACACGGTAGATGTTTAAACAAAGAAAGGGGTATAGAATGTCTCAACATCCTAGTTTAAGTTCATCCGATAAGGACAAACAGCATAGATCCGTATTGAAAAGGTACGAAAAGGTGAAGATCTTAAAAGACAAGGAAAAGTGGAAAGACGGCGATTCCGTATACGGATTGCCCAAGGTAAAGGTCATAAGATTTAGGATCAAAAAAGAGAAGGCAGCCGTAGCCGAAGGCGCTGAAAGCCTTGAGGCCGCAATACCCGGCACAGAAGCCGCGCCGATTCAACCGGGCGCAGCAAAAACTCAAGCCCCGGCAAAGGGACAGACGAAGGCATTGGGAGCCGCGCCGAAAGAAGCCGCGAAGCCGGCCGGTGAAGGGAAGAAAGAAACGAAATAGTTGAAAACGATAAAGGTCCGCCTTAAAGAACGCTCTTACGATATAGTCATAGGCGCCGGGTTATTGTCGAAGACAGGCGCTTTATTACAGAAACTCGGCCTCGGCAAAGACGCCGTCGTAATTACGAATAAACCGCTTCTGGGCCTCTATAAACGGGACCTGGAGACGTCCCTTCATAAGGACAGGTTCACCGTCCGGTTCGAACTCGTCCCTGATTCCGAAAAGGCAAAGTCCTCTAACGTCGCGTTGAAACTGGCATCCAGAATAGCCGCCTACGATAAAAAAAGATCGGTATTTATTATCGCTTTCGGCGGAGGCGTTATCGGAGACCTGGCGGGATTCGTCGCGGCTATATACAAGAGAGGCGTGCCGTATGTCCAGATCCCTACCACGCTTTTAGCGCAGGTCGATTCCGCGATAGGCGGTAAGACCGCCATAGACCTCAATATAGCGAAGAACCTTGTAGGCGCCTTCTATCAGCCCAGGATGGTGATATCTGACATATCATTATTGGAGACGCTGCCCGCCCGGCAGATAAGGAACGGCATGGCGGAAGTGATAAAATACGGCGTCATCAAAGACAGGCAGCTGTTCGCTTTCCTGGAAAAAAAGTATTCCGACATTTTGAGGCGTGACAAGGAGAGCCTGGAATTTGTTGTTTCGAGATCGAGCCGCATCAAGGTAAACATCGTCGAACACGATGAACTTGATAAGACCGGATTGAGGGCGGTATTGAACTACGGCCATACGGTGGGGCACGCTATCGAGAGCGCATCCTCATACTTATCCAGGTATAACCACGGCGAGTCAGTGGCGATCGGTATGGCTGTGGCCTGCGACATCGCGTCAAAACTTAAATTGACGAGCCCCGAGGTTTGCGAAAGAATTAAGGCTTTAATCAAAAAGGCCGGCCTTCCTACAAAGATCACCGGCCTCAACCTTTCGAAGATATGCGGATCCCTAGCGCATGATAAGAAATTTGTGCGGGGGAAAAACAGGCTTGTCCTGCCCGTCTCGATCGGAAAGGTAAAGATCATCGACGGAGTGCCTGACAGAATAATAAATGAAGCCATTAAAAAGAACTTGAAAAACGGCTGATAGGAGAAGAAATGCACCACTCTTTACGTAACTTCAGGAATGAAGACGTCAATGGCGTGAAAGAACTGATACTTGGAATTCTCGCAAAAGAGTATCCTTTTGACAAGAGCGCATACTCTGACAGCGACCTTGATAAGATCGTCGAGACCTACGGCGGCGTCAGGGATTCTTTCTTTGTTATCGACGAAGGGGGCGAGGTCGTCGGAACGGTCGGGGTGAAAGAGGAGTCGAGGGATGAGGCGCTGTTAAGGAGGCTCTTCGTGGACCTGAAACACAGGAAACACGGTTACGGCACCCAGCTCCTTGATAAGGCCGTCGCTTTCTGCAGAGAAATGGGCTACAAAAAGATATATTTCAGGTGCACGGACAGGATGTCTGACGCGATGCGGCTGTGCCTGAAAAAAGGTTTTATCGAAACGGAAAAACTTGAGGTCAGCGGCTTCAAAATACATAAACTTGAGTTGGGGCTTTGATGAAGATACACGAGACCGAAGTAAGGGTAAG
>JAPLMI010000159.1 GCA_026387115.1 Candidatus Omnitrophota bacterium
CTGGTTTTTTGTCCCGAAATTTTAATTGAATAGGAGGGGATTTTATGAAGATAGAAATATTTGGGCCGGGCTGTCATCGATGCCAGCAAGTTGAGAAGATCGTGAAGAATGCCCTTACGGAACTTAACATTTCCGCGGAAATGGAGAAGGTCAAAGAGATAGACAAAATAGTAGAGGCGGGTATAATGCAGACCCCGGGACTGCGTATTAACGGAAAGATCAAGTGTTTCGGACGTATCCCAAGGGCAGAAGAGGTTAAGAAATGGATCGCGGAGGAAAAATAATGAGAGCAGGATATGTCGTCTGCGCGGCGGCAACAGTCGTTTTATTTGTCGCTGGGCTCTCAGCCGTATTTGCAGAAAACGCCAGAGATGCACTGACGTATCTATTAGAGGCGTATTACTTCCATGGCAATTTCCGCTGCATAAACTGTCATAACATGGAGCGGTGGACCAGGGAAACGATCGAATCGTCTTTTAAGAAAGAGATCATGTCCGGAAAGCTGGTTTTTCAGATTATCAATACCGATACAAAAGGTAATGAGCATTTCATGACGGATTATCAGCTATATACAAAGTCGGTCGTGCTGGCGCTTATAAAGGACGGTAAAGAAGTGCGGTATGAAAACCTGGCGAAGGTGTGGGATCACTTAAGGAGCGAAGATGGGTTTTGCCGGTATATAAAAGGTGAAATAGAAAGGTACCTTAAGGAACTTTAGCATATGATCATCCTTACCGCCCTGTGGCTTGGTATATTGACATCGATAAGCCCGTGCCCGCTAGCGACGAATATTGCGGCTGTTTCGTTTCTGTCTAAAAGGATAGCTCATCCCAAAACGGTATTTTTTTCAGGGATTTTTTACACCATTGGCAGGATGCTGGCGTATGCGATACTGGGCTTTTTAATCGTAAAATCCGCCTTGAGCGTGCCATTGACGGCAAATTTCCTGCAGAAATATATGAACAGGGTGTTGGGCCCTGCCCTGATCGTCACAGGCCTGTTTTTATTGGATATACTAAAATTTAACATCCCTGGTTTAACAATATCGGAAAAACATCAAAATAAACTTGTTGGTTCAGGAATATTTGGCGCGTGCATCCTGGGGTTTATATTTGCGCTATCCTTTTGTCCGGTATCCGCCGCGTTATTTTTCGGAAGCCTGATACCGTTAGCCCTTAACCATGAATATGGTTTGAGCCTACCTCTTATATACGGTGTCGGAACGGGGATTCCTGTTCTGGTTTTTGCTATTGGAGTAGCTCTTGGGATAACATCTTTAAGCCGCTGGTTCCATAAGATGGTTAAACTCGAAATATACGCAAGGAAAATCACAGGAGTTATTTTTGTAGCGATAGGAATATACTATATTTCTGCTTATATAGTAGGTGCCTTCTAAATCAAGCAGGCATCAAGGTGTTTTATGGAAGAAGAAAAAGAGGCGATTACACTGGGCAAAGAACAGGTTTTTGAGCTTGTTCAGATAATCTTTGATAATGATAAAGAAGCCGCTTTAAAATTTTTAGAAGACTATATATACAAGCCCATTCAAAAACGAAAAGAATCTAAATGTAAAAAAGAAATTTAAAGGTAGTATGATATAAAAGGGAGAAAGTAAATGCGGTATACTAAACGCGAGGAGCTGGAATTAAAAAAAGAGTTGTCGCTTTTAGATAAGCTTCTCACCCCCCTGATATTCGTTGCGATGGGGATAGGCATAGCTTTGGGATATTTCGCTCCCGGCGTTACCAAGATTATATCCGGTATGCAGGTTGGCACGACCTCAATTCCAATAGCCGTCGGGCTCATCCTTATGATGTATCCGCCGCTTGCCAAAGTAAAGTATGAAGAGATGGGGAAGGTATTCAACAAGCCGAAGCTTCTCGTTCTTTCTCTGGTGCAGAATTGGATCGTCGGCCCCGTTGTGATGTTTATCTTAGCGGTAACATTTCTTCGGGATTATCCGGAATACATGATCGGGGTGATCCTGGTCGGGCTCGCAAGGTGTATCGCGATGGTCATCGTATGGAACGAGCTCGCCGAAGGTGACAGAGAGTTCGCGATAGGGCTCGTCGCTTTCAACGCGCTGTTTCAGGTTTTGTTTTACGCCGCTTACATATATATTTTTATTACGGTCGGCCTTAACTGGCTCGGGCTCACAAAAGGCCTGAACATGACTATCTCAATGGTCGAAGCGGCGAAGACGGTCATGTTCTATCTGGGCATACCGTTTTTCTGCGGAGCGTTTACACGCATTAGCCTCATGAAGCTGAAAGGGAAGGACTGGTACGAGCATGTCTTCATTCCGCGGATAAGCCCTATAACGCTCGTTGCGCTATTGTTTACCATAGTAATCATGTTCTCATTAAAAGGCCGGTATATAATTCAGCAGCCATTTGACGTGGTTAGGATAGCAGTGCCGCTTACAATCTATTTCTTTCTCATGTGGTTCGCGACTTTCTTTATATCGCGTAAGATGGGCATTAATTACGCCCAGACGACAGCAACTTCTTTTACCGCCGCGAGCAATGACTTCGAACTTGCGATAGCAGTGGCGGTAGCGATCTTCGGAATCAGCTCTAACCAGGCGTTCGCGACTGTAATAGGGCCCCTCATAGAGGTGCCGGCCCTTATCATTCTCGTAAATATCGCATTGAAATTAAAGCGCAAAATATTTTAAAATTTTTATTGACAATTCCTTTTTTTACCGTATAATCACTACTAAGTCAATCATATTTATGGGGTTTCGAAAATGAAGATTACGTATAAAGGAGATTACGCGTTAAAGGCGCTGTTTCAGCTTGCGCTGAAATATGATGAAGGCGGCGTTGTCTCTATTACCGAAATCGCGAAACCAGGCGATATGCCGACAAAATTTCTGGAACAGATCCTTCTTACATTAAGGAAGGGCGGGTTCGTGAAGAGCAAACGGGGCATAAACGGCGGTTTTTTCCTGGCGCGCCACCCAAGAGACATAACGGTCGGTGAAGTTATAAGGTTCATCGAAGGGCCCATTGAACCCATATCGTGTATCAGCGAAGAACACTATAAAGGATGCAAGGATGTGGCCTGTTGTATATTCCGCGATGTCTGGAAAGAGGTCGGTGACGCGATATCTGTGGTTGTAGATACGCTTACTTTTGAAGAGCTCGTGTTGAGGCATAAAGAGAGGCACATAGGAATAAAATCGATCTATGAATACTCTATCTAAAAACATAACGGAACTTATCGGTAATACGCCGATGGTTAAATTGAACCACATGGTCGAGCCGGATATGGCGAAGGTCCTTGTAAAGTTGGAATATTTTAATCCCGGCGGAAGCATCAAAGATAGGATATGCCTTGCGATGATAGAGGACGCCGAGAATAAAGGCCTTCTCAAAAAAGGTTCAACGATAATCGAACCAACGAGCGGCAATACGGGGATAGGGCTTG
>JAPLMI010000203.1 GCA_026387115.1 Candidatus Omnitrophota bacterium
GATATAAGCCGCGCCAAGAGGAAAAAAGTGATCGATAAGCTCGCCGCGCAGATCATATTACAAAATTATCTCGATTCAAGGAAGAAAGGATAAGTTGATGTACAAGTATGAGGAGCTCGATAACGGTTTAAAAGTAGTGACGGAACCGATGGCCCATATGGAGAGTGTCGCTATCGGAATATGGATACGCGCCGGCGGAAGATACGAAACGAAGTCGAATAACGGCATAAGCCATATGCTGGAGCACCTGCTTTTTAAAGGGACCACGAAACGCGACATGATGGCGATAAAACAGGAGATAGAGGGGCGCGGCGGAAGCTTCAACGGTTTTACCGCGGAGGAGCATACCTGCTACCTCGTCAAGGTCCTTTCGAAAGACGCGGAACTCGGCATAGACATATTGAGCGATATGATACTGAACCCGAAACTTGCCGAGGAGGAGGTCGCGAAAGAGAAGGGCGTGATAATAGAAGAGATAAATATGTATAAGGACATGCCCGCCCACTATGTCCATGAGATACTCGCCGAGATGATGTGGCCGGGCCAGCCCATGGGCATGCCGCTGGCCGGGACCGTCGAGACCGTAAAAGCGATCACCAGGCAGGATATCGTCGGATATAAGGATAAGTATTACAATCCTAAAAATATGCTTGTTATCTCTACCGGCCGTATCGAGGAAGAAGCGCTTGTCGGGCTGTCGAAGAAATATCTTTCATCCGCCAGGGGGGGAGCTGTATCCGTTTTCAGCAAAATAAAATTGGATCAGAGTGCGCCCGAATTCAAGCTTCTTGTGAAAGAGACGGAACAGACGCACGTCGCCTTAGGCATTCACGCCCCGGACAGGTTCAGCCCGGACAAACACGTATTGAGCCTGGTAAATATTATTTTGGGCGCGAATATGTCGTCGAGGCTGTTTCATAAGGTACGGGATGAAATGGCGCTGTGCTATGAGATCTCCTCGAGCATAAGGAGGTATGACGATTGCGGCGCGTTTATCGTGAGCGCCGGCGTGGATGAAAAGAAGCTTGCCAAAGCCCTCGAAATCATCCTGAAAGAGCTCGCGATGATGAAGAGAGAGCCTGTTGGACAAGAGGAATTGCGGCGCGCCAAAGAGTATTACAGGGGGCAGCTCCTCTTCGCGCTGGAAGATACGATGAGCCGTATGTTATGGCTCGGGGAGAAGGTCATATCGGGCGAGAAAGATTTCAGCGTCAAGAATATCCTTGGGGCAATCGAAAAAGTGACCGCGGACGATCTCGTAAGGGTATCCGAAAATATGTTCAAGGATGAATTTATGAATCTTTCCATCATCGGCCCCGTTAAAGACGATAAGGCGATAGGCGAGGAGCTTCACATAAGATGAAGGGTTCGATAAGATTATTTACGATTTTCGGAATATCGATAAATATCCATATCACGTTCTTCCTTCTTCTGTTATTTGTGCTTTCCGGCGGTATAAAGTGGGTGTGCCTTGTTATCGGCGTATTCTTTTTTGTAACGATGCATGAGCTCTGCCACAGCCTCGCGGCAAAGCGTTTCGGGATAAAAGTCCGGGAGATAACTCTTCTGCCGATAGGCGGAGTCGCCGCGATGTCAAAAATGCCTGAAAAACCGAGCCAGGAATTATTCATATCTCTCGCCGGGCCGCTCTCAAATATAGCCGTTATCATAGTATTCTATTATCCGCTGAAGGTCCTGCTGGGTGCGGATGTGCTCTTTCATCCGTTATCGGCCCAGACGTGGCCGCTGACGCTCGCCTACATCTACTGGTTAAATCTGATGCTCGCCGCCTTCAATATGCTGCCGGCGTTTCCGATGGACGGCGGCAGGGTCTTGAGGGCGATACTGGCGAGCTGGCTGGGATACCAAAGGGCGACGCGGATAGCGGTGAACTTCGGCCACGTATTCGCGCTTGCGTTCGCGTACTTCGGGATAACACGCTTCAATATAATATTGATCGTCATCGCTGTCTTCATATATATGGCCGCCTCGAACGAGGAACTGCAGGTCGACATAAAAGAAACCTTGAAAAAATTCAAGGTTCGCGATATACTGCCTCGCGATTTTTACACTTGCGAGCCGGATACGACTCTGGGGAAAGTGCTGGAGCTCGTTTACCATTCGCACCAAGAGGATTTTCCCGTGGTCGACGGCGGCGAGATGACAGGCTTCGTCACGCGGCAGGAGATAATGGCCGCCATGCACCGCTTCGGCGCGGATATCGCGATAGGGGAGATAATGGCGAAAGATTTTCCCAGGGCCAAAGACACTGACTCGCTTATCAAGATACAGAATATCATGCATGAAAAATCGGCGAGGGCGCTGCCGGTGATGAGAGACGGCTTGGTCGTCGGCGTCGTTACGATCGAGGATATAGGCAGGATCTACGCCATGGCGTCTCAGGGCGCCAGATAATAATAAATCGGAGGATCTATGAATAAAATTTTAATCGCGCCGAGTATACTTTCCGCCGATCTCTCGAAACTGGGCGAAGAGATAAAGGCCGTCGAAAAGGCCGGCGCCGACTGGATACACATCGACGTCATGGACGG
>JAPLMI010000209.1 GCA_026387115.1 Candidatus Omnitrophota bacterium
TCGGCCACTAAAGTGGCCTCAGGATCAAATTTGCAAAGCAAATTTGGAGGGATACCCAAGCGGCTTAAGGGGCGGGCTTGCTAAGCCTGTAGTAGGGGGTAACCCCTAGCGAGAGTTCAAATCTCTCTCCCTCCGCCATGTTTGATAGGGGACTGTGCTGTATGGTAAAGAGAAAAGAGAAAAACAAGAACGATTATAAAATCATTATCTCTGAGTTAGGCGTCAATCCCTTCCATGTGACAAATATTATATTCGCGCTGATGTGCATAATTCCTTTACTGGTGATCTGTTATATTATCGTCGGCAAGCATTTTATTTATGACCTGTTCCTGGACGAAAACGGCATTGAAATGACCACCGCGATCTTCATAGCCTTCGCAGGCCTTCTGTATGCGTATCAGCTCGTGAGGACTTTGATAGAAAAATTGTTGAGGTATGCCGAGGACAGCAGGATTGCCAGCAATGAGAAGACGGACATTCTTATTGCGGTCAGTAATGATTTAAAGGTGCCGTTAAAGGCGCTAAGGGCGGGCATGTATAAGCTCATGAGTTCTGCGGGCGATGCCTTGAAAGGCGCCAGCGCCGAAACGGCAAAGGATTGTCTTGACGCCGCGGAGACCATGGATAGATTCATCGAAGAGATTACGAATTTTTCTAAAGCCGGATTTATCAGGATGGGCATAAGGCGTGAATTCATAGATCTGCGGAATATAATTCAAACCGAAGTAGACGGCGTGACACAGCTGGCTAAAAAGAAGAACCTGAATTTACAATGCTCGTTCGCTGCCGGCAGCACTAACCTGTGGGGCGACGAAAAGAAATTATCAAGAGCGGTGGCGAGCCTTCTTTCTAATGCCATAAAATATACGCCCGCGGAGGGTGTTGTCAATATCGCCGTTTTATCCGACGAGAACACAATTCAATTTTCCGTAAAAAATACAGGTCCATGGCTTTTGCCTGATGAGACAAACAAAATATTTGAAAAGAGCGCTAGGCCGGATAATTATTCAGGGGCAAAAGATACAATGGTCGAGCTTTCTATCGTCAAAGACATCGTCGATCTGCACAATGGGCACATAACCGTAAGCAGCGATCCCGGCGGAGAGACGGAATTTAAAGTAGTTCTGCCGCGCGATCTCAGGATGAGGCGCGGGATGCAGGAAGTTAGACGCAGAACAGCGGACGAAACCTCGTTCGCCACCATGAACATTGCGGAGATCCTGAATCAAAAACTGAAAAACCTGATTAACTCTTACAGGGCAGACGCGGGCAAGATGGAATTGAAAAGGGAATATATAGAGATATCGCCGTTGATAGACGAGGCGATATCAAACTATGAAATGAGACTTTCCGCAAAGCGGCTTACTATTAAAAAATACATCCCGCAAGGCATAGGCGCGCTTTGGGCCGACAGAGATAAGCTGAGAGAGGTCATTGCCAACCTTTTGAACAATGCCGTAAAACGCACCCTCCCCGGCGGCAAAATCGCCATTAAAATTATCGAAAGTGAAAATGAAATGCGCTTCGAAGTTTCTGATGCCGGAGCCGGCATCGCCAAAGAAAACCTTGAAAAGCTGTTCGACAAACCCGAACACGTTACCACGGAAAACCTGGAAGACGTTGCCCTCGACTTTCCCATAACCAGAAATATCGTAGAGCTGCACAAAGGAAAAATATGGGCGGAGAGCGAGCCCGGGAAAGGCAGTAGATTCATCTTCACTTTACCCAGAGACCCTAGAAAGGGCGGAAGCCGTCCAATTTCTCAATAAGAAATTGAATAAGATAGCCAATAAAATTTGGCCTTCGTCAAAAACTATAAGAGGCATATGAAAAAATCAGCGAAGATTCTGGCGGTAATAATTCTGGCTGCGGTGATATATTCGCTTATACCCGTAACCTGCCTATATCTTAAAAATGATCCGGTCCAGTATACCAACGATCAGGCCGCGGATAAACTAAAAGCAAATATGGGAGAATTTTTCGAATTTATCGTTACGAGCGATTGCCATTCCGGCCTGGCATTGGACGACAGCGCAAGCCTGAAATCGATCCGCCATATGAACAGGGAGAAGCGGTTCCAAAAGGCGCCGATAGACTTTGTCGAAATAACGGGCGACGTTTCGTTCAGGGGGTCGGCATGGGACTACAGGATATTCAACGGGATACGTTCTTTAATTAAAATGCCTGTTATTTGCGCGATGGGCAATCACGACAATGACGGAGACGGCCCGAATCTTTTTAAGAAATATATAGGAAAAGACGAAATGTCTTTTTCAAACCGTAACTCGTATTTTATCGTTTTGAATAACATAGTCGGTGACCTTACCGAAAAACAATTCGCGTATCTGGAAGAAGAATTGAAAAAATCTCTCGCCTACAGGCACAGGTTTATCTTTACGCACAAGCCTCCCATATCGCCGTATCAACAGTCATGGTACAGGCCGGAGTTAAGCCCGTGGGCCTACGCTTTCATGAAACTGTGCGAGAAATATAGGGTCGACATTGTTTTTACCGGCCACGAACATATGTTTAAGAATGGAAATTACGGCGGCGTTAGATATGTGACATCCGGGGGCGGCGGCATCATCCCGCACATACCTGCCGGCGATGGCGGCTTTCTGCACTACACGGTGGTGAGGGTATACGGTGATTACGTGGATTACGAGGTGAGAAGAATCTTCCCGCCGTTATGGGAATTTTTCGCATACTATATGTGGAAAGACGTTTTCTATTTTCTGAAAGCGGCCCTCTTCTAAAAAAACCGAAATGCGCATACTGAGAGATTACATACTGAACGAATTTTTTCACTCATTTCTTTTATCGATAGTGATTTTTACATTCGTCCTCCTTGTCGGGAACATCATACAGCTCGCCGATCTCGTTATCAATAAAGGCGTCGACATATTCTCGGTCCTGAAGTTATTTTTTTATCTTGTTCCGTGGTTATTGAGTTTCACGCTTCCCGTCGCGGCGCTTACGGCCGTCATTCTCACATTCGGAAGGTTTTCGAGCGACGGCGAGCTCACGGCGATGAAGGCAAGCGGCGTAAGCCTTTACAGGATCTCCTTTCCAATCCTTATGCTCGGCATCATATTCAGTTTCCTGGCTTTTTTCCTGAATGACCAGGTATCGCCGAACGCGTCTTTCGCCTCGAGGAAGGTCGTAAAAGAGATCGGGATAAAGAGACCGACGGCATATTTGGAGGAAGGCACCTTCATAAGGGGATTTGAAAATTACGTCATATTTATCCATGAGATAAAAGGAAATAAGCTTAAAAATATAAGGATATACCAGCCGCAGGCGGGCAAATCGACCCGAACGATAGTCGCCGAGGCCGGCGAGCTTATTTCCGTGCCGCGCACAAATATCATAGACCTTACGCTTTATAACGGGACGAGCGAAGAGCCGTCTCCGACCGAACCGGAAAGCTTCTATAAATTGAATTTCAAAACCTACCACATGACGCTCGACCTTTCGAAGATACTGAAGCATGAAAAGGTCCAGAAGAAGACGAGAGAAATGAGTGTCGGCGAGCTTAGCGCCGAGATTGATAAATTCATCGAGCAGGGGATCGACTATACTCCGCTCGTGGTCGAGATCTTCAAAAAGATGAACATGTCGATTGCGTCTTTTGTCCTGATACTGGTTGGGATACCGCTTGGTATCAAGGCCCACAGGAGCGAGAGGTCGATAGGTTTTGGTGTAAGCCTTATCCTTTTTGCCGTTTACTGGGGTTTTTTCCTCGGCGGCATAGCGATGTCGTTAAAAGGGACAGTGCCGCCTTTTATCGGAGTGACTTTTCCGAACATCGTATTTCTTATTTTCGGCATTATCATGTTCGTACAAACCGCGAGGAGATGATATGGGATTGAAGAGCCAATATCAGGTAGGGATGAAGCAGAGAGAGAAGAGAAAAAAGAAAAGAGTTAAATTAGCCGCGAAGGGCCAAAACGCGAGCGATTATTTCTACGGTAAATATTACCTGAAGAGCGGCAAAGAGTAACCATTCTTGACCTCCGAGGTCGACATACGTCGACCTCGGAGGTCAAGATAGGTAAATATGGAAAACATCTACGATATAGTGATAATAGGCGGCGGTCCCTCCGGGCTGACTGCCGGGATATACGCTTCCCGGGCCAGAATGAAGACGCTTCTTATCGAGAAGATGGAATGCGGCGGCCAGGCGCTCGTTTGCGACACTATCGAAAACTTCCCGGGATTTCCCGGCGGAATAAAAGGACCGGACCTCGCGGATTGGATGTCAAAGCAGGCCGGCCGTTTCGGACTGGAAATTAAAACTGTCGAAGCAAAAAGAATAATTCCTAAGGAGAGCGAAAAGGAGCCTTTTTCGATAGAATTATCCGAAGGCCCGGCGCTCAAGGCAAGCGCCGTTGTAATAGCGACGGGCGCTAAATGGAATAAGCTTAAAGTTCCGGGAGAGAAGGAACTTTCAGGGCGCGGCGTTTCTTATTGCGCGACATGCGACGGCCCTCTATTCAAGGGGAAAGATGTTGTGGTTGTGGGGGGCGGAGATACAGCGCTGGAAGACGCTATATTTTTAACGAAATTCGCCAATAAAGTTACGATTGTTCACAGGCGGGATAAACTTAGAGCGGCGAAGATCCTGCAGGAGAGGGCATTCGCCAGCAAAAAGATCGAGATGTGCCTCGGCGCCGTTTGCACCGGAATATCCGGCAAAGCCAGGGTCGAGGCCGTTTTGGTTAAAAGTGTAAAAACGGGCGAGGAAAAGACGCTTAAAGCGGATGGAGTTTTTGTCATGATAGGCCTCTCGCCCAATTCCGATATCGTAAAAGGGCTTGTCGATTTATGCCCAAAAGGTTATATAAAGACCGATGAAGAAATGAAGACGTCAGTTGACGGCATATTCGCCTGCGGTGACGTGCGGATGAAGATGTTGCGGCAGGTAGTGACAGCAACCGGCGATGGCGCAATAGCCGCCACAAGCGCCGAGCATTACGTCGAGAGATTGAAGGGCACCGAGTATAAATAGCATTGACTGAAATTTGTTTTCGTGATATTTTAGCACACATTAGCGCCGAGATAGCTCAGTGGTAGAGCGCTGCCCTGAAAAGGCAGGCGTGGCAAGTTCGATTCTTGCTCTCGGCACCATTTTTGCGAAGCAAAAATGATCCTGAGAAACCGACGGATAGGAGGTTTCTCAGGACCTTATTTTTTGCTTACTTTGTTTAATCCCATGCAAAAAATCAAGGAAGTGTTTAAAGGCAAATTACTGAAGGTTTACGTCGGCAAAGAGCGGCTGCCGCACGGTTACGTCGCGACGTTCGAGATGATAAGGCATCCCGGAGCGGCGCTCATCATTCCCTTTCTTTCGAAGAATAAAATAATCATGCTCCGCCAGCTCCGCCCCGTCATCGGCTCCTACATTTACGAACTTCCCGCGGGAACTCTCGATAAGAATGAATCGCCTCTATCCTGCGCCCGGCGCGAGATAATAGAAGAGACCGGCTACTCCGCCTCGAAATTTACACTACTTGGCGGTATCTACCCTGTCCCCGGGTACTCGACCGAAAAGATATTCATCTATAAGGCCGAAGGATTAAGAAAGCAGAAAAGAGAGACGGAAGAAGACGAGGTTATCGAATCGCGCGCATTCACAAGAACCGAGATTAAGAGATTATTTAAACGCGGCAAAATCGTCGACGCGAAGACGATATCCGCTCTCGCTTTCTGCGGATGGCTCTAAAATGCGATACGTTACGGCTTCTGAGATGAAGGAGATCGACAGGCACGCCATTGAGGAATTCGGTATTCCCGCCGCACGCCTTATGGAGAATGCCGGAAGGGCGGTGGCCGAGGAAGCGCGGAAGACCGCGCCGGCGGGCGAAGCGATAGTATTCGCCGGCTACGGCAATAACGGCGGTGACGGGCTTGTCGCGGCGCGCCATCTTTCAAATAACGGCTACAGGGTGAAAGTCTTCTTCGCAGGCAAGCCGAAGTCGTTATCCCCAGAAACGAACTCGAACCTCGAATCTCTCCTCACAATAAACATAAATCCGCAGTTTATTTCCACCGAATCGGATGTAGAAAATATATCAGGCAAAATAGCCAAGCCCGGCATCATCATCGATGCCATCTTCGGGATAGGAATTAAAGGAACGCTCGATAGCTTCTACGTAAAACTTATAGATAAAATCAATGAGATCGGCGCGCCGGTAATTTCCGTTGATATTCCGAGCGGGCTCGATGCCGATAGCGGCAATCCGAGCCCGACAGCGATCAGGGCCGCGAGAACGGTCACGTTCGGATATCCGAAAATAGGATTTAAGAACGCGGAAGCGGATAAATTTATCGGAAAACTCATCGTGGCTGATATAGGTTTTCCGGATACTGCCAAAACCGAGAGCCTCGCTAAAGATAAGACGATACGGCTGCGGACAGGTAGGCAAGGCATCGTGAGGAGCGGCCATCCGTGGATATTCAGGTCTCAAATCTCAAAGGCCGCGTCGGGAATAAAGCCCGGCGATATCGTTACAATTCAAACCGGTGACGGTAAATTCATCGGCCGCGGATATTATAATCCGAAATCCGAGATTTCGATAAGACTCCTTACTTTTGAGGACGAAGCTGTTGATTCAGGATTCTTCCGCAAGAGGTTCAAGGAGGCGCTCGAAAAAAGAAGATCCCTGAAAGCGATCACAAACGCGTATAGAATTATATTCAGCGAGGCAGACAGGCTTCCCGGCTTAATAGTCGATATCTACAAAGACACGACGGTATTTCAGGCCCTCACTCTCGGCATGGAAAAACTGAAGCCTTTTATATTGGAAGCTATCCGGGAGGAATTAAAACCGGAATATGTTTATGAGAAGAGCGATTCGCCGTTCAGGAAAGTCGAGGGCTTGAAAGACGTCAGGATGTGGTGGGGCGCCAGGGGCGAAAGTCCGGTCGAGATTTTTGAAGGCAGGGCCCGATATCTTGTCGATATCGAGAAAGGCCATAAGACCGGGTTCTATCTCGACCAGAGGCGGTCGCGCCTGGGCCTCGAGGGCTTCTGCAAGGACAAGGAAGCGTTGGACCTATTCTGTTATACGGGCGCGTTCTCGGTCAGCGCCGGCCTCTACGGCGCGCGCGGCGTCACGGGCGTCGATATAAAGGAAGAGTGGCTTGCCCTTGCCCGCGAGAACGCCCGCCTAAACGACGGTGTCGCGGAAAAATCGGAATTCATAAAGGGCGACGTATTTAAAACCCTGAAAGAGATTTATGATTCCGGACGCAGGTTCGATATCATCATACTCGATCCCCCGTCATTTTTACGGAACAAAGAATCGCTCGCGAGCGCCTCAAAAGGTTATGAGGAGCTGAATACGCTCGCGGTGAAGACGCTCACGAACGGCGGGATGCTGGCGACATTCTCGTGTTCGCACAACATGCCGAACGAAGTTTTTTTACGGATCCTGAAGAGATCGGCCGAAAAAGCCGGGAGGAAGACGGCGATCCTGAAGCGGTGCCACCAGGACATCGACCACCCGATCGTGCGCGCTATTCCGGAGACGGAGTATCTGAAGGGGTATTTTTTAAAGGTAAATTCAATATGAGAATAAATAAGCTGACGCATAAAAATATCACTTGCAAAAAATTACCGTTTAAGGTAGAATATAATAGACAAAAGGGAGGTGTGTATGAAGAAGGGGATCATAGTTTTAATAGCGATTGCCGTATTGGTCGCATTTACCATCCCGGCAATGGCGGAAACGATGTTTAATGAAATGAGCAAATGCATATCGACTTGGAAGTGCCCGATGAAGTGCGAACCGAGCAAGTCGGCACCGGCAAAGGCAAACGTTGCAAAGCCGGCCACGACGACAGACGCTCTGTACAACAAAATACCCACTGGAACGGTTAAATAAACAGCAGGAAGCAGATCTTAAGAAAATTAAAAGGGGGCATGGATTAATTTCCTGCCCCCTTTTATTTTTAAAAAAATAAGGTAAAAAATGACCTCATAAAAATTCGGTGCCATCCCACAAAGGGACACCCTGCTGCTTCAAAACCTTACCCATTTACACCCACCTGAAAATCTGCTATAATTCAATCATAAAAAGGGGTTACAGGGGAAACTTCTTAATCGTCACGATTAGAAAAGTTCCTCATGCTGTCGATAAATAGTTGGCATGAGAAAAGATTGTTTTCCCCTGTGCCTGTCGTCTGCTTGCGAAGGAAAGGATATATTAAAGGAAAACCATTGGGTTTTCCTTTAAGGAACGAAGGCCGAACAAGACTTGCCTAAACCTATTGCTAGGTGGTCGCCGTGAGGCCGTAGCGACGCTGGCGTAGCTCAGTCGGTAGAGCAGCGGTTTCGTAACAACAAGTAGGTGACATTCATAACTCCCGCAGTTGCAAGCAGTTCCGCATATTCCCCGTCGGTTAAACAGGATTTCAATCTATCTGTATCTATCGGACTTACAGCGCAATTTAGCTCTCTTATCAGCACAAAAATAGCACAAGATAAGAACTTAAAAATATCCAATATTTGCCATTTCCTGGATTATGGAGTATAATTATAGAAGATTTGGGAAACATTATACGAGGAGGAGCAATATGAGACACAGAAGTTCCAAAATATTGATGTTTATTTCTATAGGAATATTATTTTTAGGTATTTCTTTTGTCTATGCTGAGACTGCGGAAGAATATTACAACCGCGGACTTGCCTGCGGTAAACAAGGCAATCTCACACAAGCTATCTCTGAATTTACCAAGTCCATTAAAATGAACCCAAATCTTGCAGATGCCTATTGCAATCGCGGAATTGCCTATTATAGTCAAGGTAATTTCACCCAAGCCATCTCTGATTATATAAAGGCCATTGCAATAAATCCCAGGCTCGCAGATGCCTATTACAACCGCGGAATTGCCTATTATAGTCAAGGTAACTTTACCCAAGCCATCTCTGATTATTCCAAAGCCATTGAAATAAATCCCAACGATTCGGAAGCCTATTGGAGCCGCGGGAATGTTTATTCAAAACAAGGTAATTTACCCGAAGCTATTAGTGACTATAATAAAGCTATTGAAATAAATCCTAGCTTTGCAATCGCTTATGAAGGCCGAGCATATTCATATTTTGATAAGAAAGAATATGAAAAAGCGTGGAATGATGTGCATAAAGCAGAGGCTTTGGGATATAAGGCTGATAAAGATGACTTGGAATTTTTAGATAAGCTTAAAAAAGCATTAGGAAGGGATAAATAGGTTTGATTATCTTGAAGTAAAGGAGCAATTTAAGTATCCCCGCCACCCTTGAAAGGAAAATGAGATGAAGAAGTTTATAGCTTTAGTAATTATTTACGGATTGTCCTTAATAGTTCTGACTAAAAGTGCGTATTGTCAATACGATGAAAAAAGTCTTCCAAAATTACGGAAAGGAGCATCTTTTAAGACATCTAAAAAACCACAAATGTATAATTTTGTTCTTATAAACGGGAAAATACTAAAAGGAAGCATTGCGAAGGAGGACGAAAAGGGCTATACGATACAATTTAGTGGTGGTAATGACACTAAATATTTTGATTTTTCTTCGGAATTATATGTCAAGAAAGATAAAATTAGTCGAGTAGAGCCAATTACTGAATAGCCTTGAGATTTCGGAAAGCATACAAAAATGTTATCCTTAACACTCTCCATAAAATCTGATATAATCAGAAAATCAGCACAAATACAGCACAAACGCCTAAAACTGAAGAAGTAGGCATAATTGAAGATTTACCTAACTCTTTGAAACAAGCAGAGTTAGTGCATTAATGCTGGCGTAGCTCAGTTGGTAGAGCAGCGGTTTCGTAACAACAAGTAGGCTGTTTTCATAACCCTCACGATATCAATCACTTCTGTATATTCCCCGACGGGTAAACAGAACTTCAATCTATCTGTATCTATCGGACTTCCAGTGCAATTTAGCTGTCTTCTTAGCACAATTCTCGCACAAGACATCTCGCCACTCCTGAAAAAGAAATAGGCGATTTTGCTGAAAAAATATCTTGACTAATTTTATGAGTCTAATATAATAGACGAGTGTCTAATATATTAGACTGATTGATACGATGAAGAAAACAAAAGCTATAGATATATTTGGAGCTACTAATTCTCTCAAGGTGCTCTCATACCTTGCAGAGCATCCTGGGAAGGAATTTCTGTGTAGCGAAATCCAGGAGGCTTTCTCCATAAGCAGGGCAGGCGTATATATAGCACTTGGAGAGCTTGCACGGCAGAATCTTGTCTCAAAAGTAAAGAAGGGGAAGCAGCTCTTTTACTCTATCATATATGACGACTCCGCCATAAAGCAGTTTAAGGTCTTGAAAAATATCCTTGTCCTGCGCCCTCTTGTATCAAAGCTAAAGTCATTATCCAAAAAGATAATCCTTTACGGAAGCACGAGCCGTGGTGAGAACGACCCCTCAAGCGATATAGACCTGTTTATCTTATCCAACGAACCAGAAGCCATAAAGAAGATAGTAAATTCTATAAAGACGAAACAGAAGATTCAGTCCGTGATTAAGACGCCATCGGAACTCGCCGACTTCAAGGATAAGGAAAAAACCTACTATGCCGAGGTTGATAGGGGTATTACCCTCTGGGAGGAAAAAGAATGACCATTGAACACGATGAATGCATAAAGAAAGGTAAGATAAAACCCTTCTCAAGAGGCATTACGCTTGCCCCTAAAGAGCTTGAGACAGCGAAAGCTGATTTAGAAACAGCCCGAAAGACTCATAAAGAAGGCGATTACAAGTGGGCTACTATACAGATATATTACTCAATGTTCCATAGTGCAAGAGCGCTTCTCTATGCAAAGAACCTGCGTGAACACAGCCACTACTGCTTAATAGCCGCTATCAAGACATTGTATGTTGAGACGAAACAGATTCCTGTATCTTTCCTTAATGCTCTTCAGGAGGCGAAGAATCTGCGAGAGGAAGCGGATTACTACAACCGATGGTCTCAGGCAGGCTGTGAGAAGCTGCTGAAACTCACCGAAGAGTTCTTGTATAAAGCGGAAAGTTTGATTAAAAAATAACCACAAAAAGGGGTTACAGGGGAAAAGATTGTTTTCCCCTGTGCCTGTCGTCTGCTTGCGAAGGAAAGGATATATTAAAGGAAAACCATTGGGTTTTCCTTTAAGGAACGAAGGCCGAACAAGACCTGCCTAAACCTATTGCTAGGTGGTCGCCGTGAGGCCGTAGCGACGCTGGCGTAGCTCAGTTGGTAGAGCAGCGGTTTCGTAAACCGCAGGTCGTCCGTTCAAATCGGACCGCCAGCTCCACACCATCTATTTTCTTGTAGACAAACGATAATAGTGGTATAATATCGGAAATTTACACGAAAGAAAATTCACGCGAAAGGGAGGTGATTTGAATGAAAAAGATTCTAATAGCCATTATCGCGATCATAGTTGCGGCTTCGTTCTGCTATGCGGCAAATGAGCCTACACCAAAGGCCACGAGTCCGCTTGGCGCTGTAGTGGAGACCGGCGGAGTTCTTGTCGGCAAGCTAACGAACGTTATCGAGAAGAGCCTCGGCGGCGGGAAGATGGAAAACTCGCTCGTGATGGCCGAAGATAACGGCAAGACGAAGATAATTCCTCTTGACAATACGGTAAAAGCGCTTGATACCGGTTTCCACGTCGTTACCCTGAACCAGCTTAAGGGCAGGAAGGTATCTGTTTCGACAGCGGGCGGAAGAGCGACGACAGTCCAGGAGATAAAGTAGCAATAAAACTGTCAAAAATGGGACAGGCCTAATAGATTGGGACAGAAACCGTTTTCATATAAGCATTGTTTGCATGAAAATAGTCTCTGTCTCATAACTATGGCGCCTGTCCTCATTTTTTTGGCCGCCTTGATATTTCTTCCGGATACCCCGGTATATCAAACCTTTAGCTAATATGAAATTATGATATAATATTTTCTCTTGCCCGCGCCTGCCTTGTTCGGGTAAAATATGGCTAGGATATGACACGATTTCGTGACGTACTGAAGAACAAGAATTTCCTATTCCTCTGGCTCGGCCAGGTCATATCGAACTTCGGCGACCGGCTGAACCAGATGGCGCTCGTCGCGCTTGTGTATCAGCGCAACCCCGGCTCCGAAATAGCCCTCGCGAAACTCATCTCATTTACGATCATTCCCGTCTTCATTATCGGCCCAATCGCCGGCGCCTGGGTCGATAGATTAAACCGCCGCAATATCATGATAATCTCCGACATATTAAGGGGCGTCCTGGTCCTATCGATACCGTTATTCATTAAATTTAACCAGATACTGCCGGTATATCTTGTGATATTCGTCATATTTTCGATCTCGCGGTTCTTCATCCCGTCGAAAATGGCGATAATACCGGAAATCGTCTCGAAAGAAAAACTTCTCATTGCGAATACGCTCGCCGACGCGACACACACTATCGGCAATGTCGTGGGGCTGGTCGTCGCCGGTATCATAGTCAATATCGCCTGCGTCGGCGCGATCGGCGGGTTTTACATAGATAGCCTTACGTTCTTTATATCGGCCGCGCTTATAGCGCTGATGGCCCAGCGCGAATTTATACGGGATGTAAGAAACGACCTGGAAGCGACGAGACGCGCCATCGGGAATTCGTTCAGGCGCTCGATAGCGGGCGAAATAAAGGAGGGCTTCAGCTATATCGCGAAATACAGTAATATGCGTTTCGTCGTATACGTCTTTTTTCTTCTCATGGCGGGGCTTGGCACGATATCCTGCGTCATAATAGTCTTTATCCAGCGCGCTTTCGGGACTTCCACAAGAGACCTCGGATTCCTGGGGATGTTTCTCGTGGGCGGGCTTCTGGCGGGGGCTATATTATACGGCAAACTCGGCCAGAATATCGAAAGGCACAGGGCCATACACCTCAGTTTTATTACGACAGGGATTTTTATTATTCTTTTCGCGTTATTTGTAAGCCGTTATCCGAACCTGCTTCTGGCGGGGGTTATTATGGCGCTCTTGGGAGTGAGCGTAAGCCCTATAATGGTTTCCACGAATACGTTGACTCACGAAACTATTCCGGAAGAAGTGAGGGGAAGGATCTTCAGTTCCCTGGAATCAGTGATACATCTTGCGTTTCTCGTTTTTATGTTCATCGCGGCCTATGCGGCAAAATTTGTTGACAGGTTCTGGATACTTATCGCGGCAGGGACGATATTCGGTTTATGCGGTTTGATAGGGGCCGTGTCGGAGAAGGAAAGGGCTACTTAGTCTTCGGTTCTTTTTTGGCCTTTTCCAGGCAGATCTTGAAATAATTGCAGACAGGGCAGCAGATATTCTCCTCGCCCTTCTCGCCCCTGTACCATTTCGTCTCGCAGGTCCAGTATATGTGGCAAGTTTCGCAGCAGTTAATCTTACTCTGGTTCATGTTCATCGCCTTTCGGTCCTTAAGATACAACATCCCTGTTGCGTTGTCAACAAAAATGAATTGAAATGAAAAACAAACTCATACTTGCGGCATATGTCGCGCTCATCTACAGCACGCTTTCCATCACACCCAATTTTTCCGAGTTACTTTCAGGAATTTTGGGGAAAAATTTCAACCCGGCCGTGAATATTTTTATCATATCAGCCGTAATAACGGTGACAGGGCTCTTTTACGGCAAGATCAAAACAAAGGGGCCGGGTTTTTACTTAAAAGTCGCCGCGGTGCTCTTCCTATATCTCTTCTTTATCTTCAGGTGGACCGAGATCCCCGCCGAAAAACTGCATCTTCTCGAATATGGATTTTTGAGCTGCCTTGTGCTTAAGGTTGTAAGCAATGTACGTTCACGCATGAGACAATATTTATACGCGGCGCTTATTGTCGGCGCGATCGGCTGCGTCGACGAACTTATTCAGAAGTTCCTTCCTAACAGGGTTTGCGACCCGAAGGATATGGCGCTGAATTTTATAAGCGGTATTCTGGGGCTCGCGCTGATAGATATTTTGAACAGCCGAAAGGCGCGGACATGAAGAGTTTTTTAAAATACGCGTTTATTGTCACGCTGGCCGCCGGCGCTGTCTTTTTTACGTATACTGATGCCTATGGCGCGGACCGTGAGATTAAGGCGTGCGCAAACGGTTATCGGGGCCCGATAAATATGCTCATAACGATCGATTCCGAAGATAAGATTAGCAAGATCAAGATCCTGGAGCATAACGAGACCGAAGGCGTGGGCGCGCGGATCTGCGAGCAGGGTTTTTTAGATCAGTTCAGGGGAAAGACCGCCGACGAGGTTGTTGCGCGAAAAGGCGTCGACGCGATCACGGGAGCGACCATTTCATCCAACGCCGTTATAGAAGCGGCAGGAATTGCGGTAAAAGAATACTTATCTCGGCATCCATCCAAGCTGCGCGACGAGGAGAAGATGCGCCAATAGAAGGCCCGGTATCGCCACCGCGACGCCAACCTTAAACCATTCGAAGAAAGTTACAAGCCCGAGTTTTCGTTTTTCCATCAGTCCGACCGCCACTATATTTGCCGTGCTTCCTATTATCGTCAGGTTTCCGAGTATGGTCGAGCCGAATAAGATCGACCACCATAACGGGAAGATATTGACGTCCATAGCGCCTATATCTTTTATGATCGGGACGAACGTCGCCACGGCAAGCACGTTATCCATGACCGATGTGAGCGCGCCGCTCGTCCAGATGCAGAGGCCCATCAGCTTAGGCACGCTATTTCCCGCCAGCTCTATTATCCTCTCGGCAAATACACCTGTAATGCCCTGGTATTTCAGCGTGCCCACCGACGCGAAAAGGAACAGGAAGAAGGAGAGTGTCCACCAGTCAACGCGCTTCTCGACGATATTACGCGCCTCGCTTTTTGCCATCAATAAGACGGCGGCCGCCCCCGCAAGCGCCATGCCTAAAAGCATCGTGTTTTTTGTAAGGCCGAATAGATGCTCTATCTGGGCATGGAATACGAGGCCAAGGACGACGAGCGCGAATATTGCCCCGGATATGTGAACGTTTTTAGGTGTGGCGGCCTTTTCGGGCGAGAGTATCCCGGCATCGATATCTTTTTTATGTTTATCCATCGCCTGACGAAGTTTATCTATATCCTTCCTGTAATATATGAAGAGCAGGCCTATTGTCGCTATCAAAACTATGATTGATATCGGCGTAGCCCACCTGATGAAGTCCATAAATCCGAGGCCGCTTCTCAAGGCTATTATGATGCCGATAGGATTGCCGACCACAGTCGCGCTTGAGCCTATATTCGTGGCAAAGACCACCATTATGACAAAAGGCACCGGATTTAGTTTATATCTGGAGGTTATATTGAGCATTGCCGCGGCCATGAAGAGGACGGATGTAACCTCGTCCACGAGAGCCGCCGAAACGGCGGAGGCGACTAGTATCAGCACAAGAAGCCTCCTGCCGTGCATGCCGACAAGCACGATAAGCTTATTCATAAGGTGTTCGAAGAACTTATTCTCCTCAAGGAATCCCACCACTATCATCATCCCGATAAGGAACAGCACTATGTCGAGGCCGGCAAATTCTATTATGTGGGGAACGTCGAGAAGCCCGGTGGACAGAAGAAACGCGACGCCTAAAAAGGCGAAGGCGAGGCGATGCTGCCAGAAAAAGATGGCGCCGAAGAAGATGGACGAAAATCCCGCTATGGAAGCCAATTGCTCAGGCGATAATCCCAAAGAAGACGCCGCTATTACCGTCACGACTATGGAGAATATATAGAAGAACGCGTTTCTCATGCAGCTATATTAACACACCGCATGAGACATGACAATATTTTTTTGTTGAGGAAATCGGGTTTTAGTTATATAGTATATGTGTTTAATACATAACCTAAATATTTAACCTCGTAGGTTACCTATCAGTTTACCGTGAAGGTAACCTACGAGGTTGACAAGGAGATCATGGTAGAGTTAACCGAAACCAATTTTGAAACCGAGGTGCTGAAATCGGACAAGCCGGTGCTTGTTGATTTTTGGGCGCCCTGGTGTATGCCGTGCAAGATCATCGCGCCGAGCGTAGAGGAACTGGCGAAAGAATTCCACGGAAAACTGAAGGTCCTGAAACTGAATGTCGACGAATCTCCCGACATAGCGACGAAGTTTTCGATATTCAACATCCCCACCCTCGTCTTATTTAAAGGCGGCCAGGAAGTCTCGCGCATGGCGGGTGTCAATTCAAAAGAAGACCACTCATTTCCCTCCAACGCCGTAAATTACTGCCTCCGCGAAGCCGGCATCTCCATAAAAGAAGTCGATTGCGTAGCCTTCTACGACAAGCCTTTTATCAAATTCGAAAGGATCCTCGAAACCTATATCGCCTATGCCCCTTTCGGGATAAGGTCTTTCATCAAAGCGGTGCCATTATGGTTGAAGAAAAAATTGTGGATGAAGGAATTGATAAAGAAGGAATTGGGGTACGATGGATTAATGGTATTTCCCGAACATCACGAATCCCACGCGGCGAGCGCCTTCTTTCCGTCGCCGTATAAAGAAGCGGCGATCATCACGATGGACGGCGTGGGCGAATGGACGACGGCATCGCTCGGCGCAGGCAAAGATAATAATATATCCATAAAATCCGAGATAAGATTTCCGCATTCGCTGGGCCTTCTCTATTCCGCGTTTACCTACTATACCGGGTTCAAAGTGAACTCGGGCGAATACAAGGTGATGGGGCTGGCGCCCTACGGCAAGCCGGTCTTTAAAGATCTGATCCTGCGTGAGCTGATAGATTTAAAAGCCGACGGCTCTTTCAAGCTCAACATGAAATATTTCAATTACTGCGTCGGCCTCACCATGACGAACTCGAAGTTCCACAGGCTTTTTGGCGGGCCGCCGCGAAGGCCGGAGTCGAAACTGACCCAGCGCGACATGGATATCGCCTCATCTATTCAGGAGGTTACGGAAGAGGTGATGCTTGCGATGGCGAAACACGCCAGGAAAACCACCGGCAGGGACTACCTTGTCCTGGCGGGCGGCGTCGCGTTAAATTGCGTCGGGAACGGAAGGATCCTGCGGGAGGCCGGATTTAAGGATATATGGATCCAGCCGGCGGCAGGCGACGCGGGCGCGGCTTTGGGCGCGGCGCTCTTTACCTGGTATCAGTATTTGGGCAACAAACGGAATACCGATAATGTTAACGATTTTCAGAAAGGGTCTCTCATCGGCCCGGAATATAGTAACGACCAGATAGCGGAATTCCTGAAAGCCAGGAGTGCTCCCTATACAATACTAAAGGATGATGAGATTCCCGCGAAAATAGCGGATCTCATCGCCGCGGAAAAGGTTATAGGATGGTTTGAAGGCCGGATGGAGTTCGGGCCGCGCGCGCTAGGCGCCCGCTCGATAATCGGAGACGCGCGCTCGCCTGAAATGCAGGAGACGATGAACCTGAAGATAAAATTCAGGGAAAGCTTCAGGCCGTTCGCGCCGTCGGTCTTGGAGGAAAAAAGGTGCGATTATTTTGACCTGGCCTCAAAGAGTCCGTATATGCTTTTGGTAGCGCAGGTTTTAGAAGATAAACGAATAAAGTTTGGTAATCCTGAAAATAGATCACAAGGGTTCGATAAATTAAAAATAAAACGCTCGGTAATTCCGGCGGTTACACATATTGACTATTCAGCCAGAATCCAGACTATAAAAAGAGAAGACTACCCTTTATTTTATGATATGATAAACGCCTTCTATAAAAAGACAGGATTTCCTGTAATAATAAATACGTC
>JAPLMI010000115.1 GCA_026387115.1 Candidatus Omnitrophota bacterium
TTGAAGGGCATCCGCAAGAAGGTCTCGCTTAAGGAATTGGTCGCGTTTACGCAGAAATTGGCGACGCTTACAAAGGCGAGGGTCGAATTGTTGGGTTCTCTCAAGATACTCTACGAACAGACCGAGGATTCGCGCTTTAAAGAAATCATCCTGGAATTATACACCCTGGTGAAAGAGGGCAAGACCTTTTCTGACGCGCTTAAGGGCTTTCCCGGAATATTTCCCCCTTTATACGGGAGTTTGGTGGCGGCCGGCGAAGCGAGCGGCAATCTTGACTCGGCGCTGGAGCAGCTGGCCGACTTCCTGTATAGCGAACACAGCCTCAAGAATAAGATCATGGTCGCGCTCGCGTATCCGGCGCTCCTTTTATCCGTGGGGCTGACGAGCGTATTCGTTCTGATAAATTTCGTAGTGCCCCGGCTTAAGCCGATCTTCCAGAACCTGGGCAAAGACCTTCCCCTGATCACCAAGATAGTGCTTAACTTGAGCGTCGTTTCGCGCAATCTATGGTTCTGGATCGCCGGAGGAGTCGCGATCGTTATCGCGCTCGTCTATTTAAAAAAGGGCAGCCGTTTCATGAGCAATCTTTCGGGTAAAATAGCGATGAACCTTCCGGTGATAAAACGGTTGAAGGAAGACCAGGAATTGACGCACTTCGCGCGCGCGCTCAGGCTGCTTCTGGGCGGAGGCGTTACGGCGCTGAAGGCCCTTGAGATAGCGTCGCCTACAGTGGCAAGCCCCCGGCTGAGGGCGGAGCTGAAAGTTGTATGCGCGAAGGTCGCCGGAGGATCCCGCCTTTCCGAGAGCATGGAAGGCTCGAAGATGCTCCCCGCCTTCTTTGTGAAGATGATCGCGGTCGGGGAAGAGTCCGGCAGGCTCGCGGAGGTCCTCGACGACATAACGAAATCATATACGCAAGAGATAGAATCGGACATAGCGCTCATAAGCTCGCTGTTGGAACCAGTGCTCATCCTGGGGCTGGGCCTGATATTGGGGACGATCGTGCTGGCGGTGCTCCTGCCGACATTTCAGGCGACGCAGCTTGTTCATTAGCGAGTTAGATCGAGTTAACGAAAGAACGGAAAAACATAAAAACGGAAAAACAAAAAACAGTTTTTTGGTTTTTAAGTTTTTTGGTTTTTCGGTTAAATGTAGATCAAGGTTAGCATATGAAACCGCAGATAGCGATAGAGATAAGCCAGAATTATCTTAAGATGGCCGTGATGCGGCCCAATGCGCCGTCTCCCGAATTCATGACGGAGGCCATATCCGGCCTTTCGGACCGCGAGATCTCGGACCTCGTGTCGCAGGCGATGCGCCGGATGAAATTGAAATCGGCCGAGGCAAGGCTCTCCATTCCCCGCAACATGGCGACCGTCAAAAACCTTCACCTGCCCTCGAAAGATCCCAAAGAGATAGAACAGATGATAAGCCTTCACATAGGCAGGCTCGTCCCTTTCAAAAAGGAAGAGATCCTGTTCGGCCACCAGTTCCTGGGCGTCGATAATTCAGGGTATGCCGATGAAATGCTCGCGATCGTGCGCCAGGATATAGCAAGAAGGCCGCACAGGATACTCGAGTCGGCGGGCGTATCCGTGGATAAGATAATATTGAGTTCATACGGCGCCTGGCAATGGACGCTCGCAAACTGCAAGGAACCGCTGGACAAGAACGAGCTGTATCTCCTGCTCGACGTCGACTGGTCTTTCGCCGATCTCATCATTTTTAATACGCGCAATCTTTTATTTACCCGGAGCATCGCGACAGAGATAGGCGAGGACGGGATGCGATACACGGAATCGGCCAAACTTATAAATGAGGTCAAACAATCACTCATAATATTTTACAACGAGGCGCTGAACAAGAGGCCCGCGTCGATCTTCATCTCCGGTTCGGAGGCCGCCGGAGCCCTTAAAGGAAAGATCGAGGGCGAATTTGATATACCGGTAAAATACGCGCCCGCGCCCACCTCCAACAGAACGCTTGAGGAGACGGTAAAGAGAAGGATCCCCAAGAACGTTTCGTTAAGCGCGGTCTCGGAATTCGCCCGCGCGGATAACCCGAACAGGATCCTCTTCGGCCTTCCGGAAATAGAGATAAGAAAAAACCTGAAAGTTAAGACCAGGGAGCTGGTCATACTCGGCACTCTCTTCATCTGCCTTTTGGCGCTCGTGCTTGGTTTTTTCCTGGGCCGCTTTTATATAAAACAGTCCTATTTTAAAGACCTTAAACATCAGAACGAGCTTGTGCGGGAAAGCGTGGGCGAAATACTGGAGAAAGCGAAGTCGATAGAATACGCGAAAGAGATATTGTCATCGAGAAAGGCCCCCTTGGCGTCGCTCCTGGCGCTCCAGAAACTCATCACTCCGAAGATCGCGATAAGCTATATAACCGTAGAAGAGGACGGCAAGATAACGATACGCGGACAGGGCGCCCAGCTTTCGGACGTATTTGAGTTTGTCGCGGCCCTTGAGAAATCCGACTATTTCAAAGGCGCGGCGACAAAATATACGCGCACCAAAAAGATCAGGGATAAGGAGATCACCGACTTCGAGATAGGGATGTCGTCGGCAATATAGCGGGATATGAAAATATGTTAAAAAAGATCCTCAATTTAAATACAAGGCAGAATTTTTTAGCCGCCGCGGCGATCGGCCTTGTCGCGCTCTTCCTGTTCGAGAAACTCTTCCTCTCCGGCTTAAGGACAAAGATCATGTCGATGGACCAGGAGATAAAAAAGGCCGAGGCGGAATTGGCCGTTTGCATGAATGTCCAGGCGAGGAAAGAGTTCATAACGGAAGACAACAAGGCGTACGACAGATATTTCGGCCA
>JAPLMI010000153.1 GCA_026387115.1 Candidatus Omnitrophota bacterium
ATTTCACCTTCTTTTTCATCACCATCCCGGCTTTGAACGTAACAACTTTTCTCTCCGGTATCGACACGGTCGTCCCCGTCTTCGGATTCCTGCCGATCCTCGGTTTTCTCGTCTTCACTTTAAAAACGCCGAAGTTCCTCAATTCAACCGTCTTCCCTCCGGAGAGCGCGCCCGTTATATGGTCGAGCGTCCTCTGCACAACCTTCTTCACGTCGACCTGTTTTATATCGGTCTCTTCGGTTATCTTCAATACAATATCCTTCTTTGTCATACTACCCTCCGCTAAATATCTTTTTAAAAAAAACGCCTACCGGACTGAGGTCTTCCACCCTTCTCCTCTTCTCCTTAAGCCTCTCCAGAATATTATTCAGGAATACATATGAATCCTTCCAATCGTTATTAAGCTTCCTGAGGTTTTCCTCGGAGATAAACCGTATCGTCTCCACGCCGAGCACCTCACTCACCGGATCCGTAAGACGGCCGTGAGGCATGTACTTAAACTCCATCATGCCGGTCAATTCGCCATACTTGGCTTTGATCACACCCTTCGTCTCGAGAAACTTTTCCTCATCTTCTTTGGAGATGATACCCTTAGATACCGTATCATTATATATGTGATGGAATTTCGTCCAGAACTCGATGAAACTCTTCACCGCCTTTATATCGGCTTCCGTCTTTTTATCTATCATAACATTTTGCTCTATAATGGGTTATGTTATCATCGCGCCGCGGCGAAGTCAAGCGTAAACCATCTTGACCTCGGAGGTCAAGATGGTTATGTCTTGAAGCTCACGACGTCGCGGCCGAAGAGCTTTTCGATGTCGCGGACGAGCCCTTCGTGCGGCTCGACCGACAGGGTCCTCGACGCTGATACCAGCGTGCGCTCGCCGTCCGGTTTCTTGAACGCCATATATACGGGTATGCGCCCCGGATACCTGGCAAGCACCTTCTTCAGTTTCTCAAGCGCCACCGTCTCAAGCCCGGCCGTCAGCAGGTCTATTATCACTGTTTTTGTATATTTCATGCGGACGGAATCAAGAGAAGCGATCTCGTTGGCGACTATCTTCGGCTCTTCCTCCCTCAGGCTCAGGCGGCCTTTGACGAACACTATCGCGTCCTGCTTCACAAGGTTTGCGGTTTTCGAGAATGTCGCCGGAAATACCAGCGTCTCGACCGTGCCCTCCAGATCCTCGAGCCCGACTATCGCCATCTTCTCGTTGGTCCTCCTCGTGGTCGTGAATTTGACCTTTGTTATTATGCCGCCTAAAAGCACCTCTTCGCCGTCCGAGCGGTTCCGCAATCCGGTCGTGGCGCACGTCGAATATGTCTTTAAAATCTTTTCGAACCTTGCGAGCGGATGGTTTGTAATATAAAACCCGAGGAGCTCTTTTTCATAGGCCAGAAGCTGGTTCTCCGGCCACTCGGGGATATTCGGCGTCTCCTGAAACGTCTTCTTGAAATTTTCCTGGTCCTCGAATTTGTCGAAGAACGAAAGCTGTCCGGCCATTTTGTCTTTCTGCATGCCTCCGGCTACTTCGAGCGCCTTGTCGATCATCGCCGAAAGCTGCGAGCGGTATAAGCCTAAAGAGTCCATCGCCCCGCATTTTATAAGGCTTTCGATCACCTTTCTGTTCACGAGCCTGGAGTCGACCTTCTCGGTGAAATCGTAGATCGATTTGAATTTGCCTGATCGATCGCGCATGTTTATAATGGAATCTATCGCGCCGTGCCCCACGTTCTTGACGGCGAGGAGCCCGAACCTTATCGAGTCCCCCACGACGGTGAAGTTGGCGTAACTTTCGTTCACGTCGGGCGGCAGTATCTTTATATTCATCTTCATCGCCTCATTGATATATGTCGCGATCTTGTCGAGTTTGTCTATTTCGCTTGTCAGAAGCGCTGTCATGAATTCAACCGGGTAGTTTGCCTTGAGGTACGCTGTCCTGTAGCTTAT
>JAPLMI010000215.1 GCA_026387115.1 Candidatus Omnitrophota bacterium
GATGTTTCTTTATCTCCGGCTCATTCGGCTCTAATTTAACGGCTCTTTCCAGTTCATTAAGGGCCTTCTCATACATGCCCTTCTTGAAGTAAACCCATCCCAAAGAATCGACATACGCGCCGTTGTCCGGCTCGGCCTCCAGCGCTCTTTTAATAAGCGCTTCCGCCTCGTCGAGGTTAACGCCGTCCTCGGCGAACATGTAGCCCACGTAGTTATACGCGTCTGGAAAGGAGGCCTTAAGCCTGATCGCTTCCCTGAACTCTTTTACCGCAAGCTTCTTCTCTTTTTTCTTATCGTATAATACGCCGAGATAAAAATGCAGCCTCGCGTCGAGCGGCTCTATCGCCAGCGCATGCTCGAAATTCCGGATGGCGCCCGCGTAATCCTTCTTCATCTCGCAAAGAACGCCGAGGCCTATGTAAGCTTCGATATAATTCGGGTTTAATTTAACGGCCTCTTTCAGCTTCTCGGATGCGCTGTCAAACTTGCCTATTCTGGAATAGATGACGGCGAGATTGAAATAGAGTAGGCTCTCGTTCTTTTTTTTCTCAATGAGCTTTTCGTAAACGGACGCCGCCTCGGCCATCTTCCTCTGCAGGACGAGCACGTCCGCCAAAGAACTCAATGCCCAGATGGATTCCGGATCGAGTTTTGTCACCTCTTCGTATTTCTTCTGGGCCTCTTCAAATTTACCTAAAGAGGTATAAATAAGCGCCGTCAGAAATTTGGGCTTCGCGTCCTGTGGGTCTAGCTTTTCCGATAACGCCAGTTCCTCCATGGCCCTGGCTTCCTTCTTTACAAGAAGATAATCGACGCCAAGCCTTGTATGAATGCAGCTTTCATCCGGCCCGAGCCGCAGGGCCTCGCCGTATTCGCGGATAGCGTCTTCAGGCCTATCTTCATTGTCATAAATAATGCCCATCGTATAATGGGCAAGCGACTTTGAGTACGCACTCGCGGGGCCCTCGTGGTGAAGGAGGTAACCCTTCCGCGAGAGGTCTCGGCCTCTCGCGGACGTGTCTATGGCTGCGTCGAGATTATCAAGTGCGCCTAATATAATAATACCGCAAACGGCGACAACAAATATTGCTTTTCCGTGGCTTCGCACTATCTCTTATTTCTTTTTATGGCGGTCTCTTCTCATCCTTTTTTTTCTTTTGTGCTTCGCCATCTTCGCTCTTTTTCTTTTTCTCCCACAGGGCATCAGTTACTCACCTCCTAATAAATCACTTTGTTCAACGGATACTCGATCAACCCTTGAGCGCCCGCGCGTTTCAGCTGCGGAATCAGATATTTCACTATCTTCTCATCGATGATCGTATCTACATCCACCCAGTCCGGGTCGGAGAGGTTTGCTACTGTCGGCTTCTTCATCGCGGGCAGTATCGACAGGACCGCTTTAAGATCCTTCTTCAGGACGTTCATCTTCAGGCCGACCTTTTCTTCGGCGAGTATCGCGCCTTTCAGAAGAAGGGCGAGGTTCTCGATCTTACTCCTCTTCCGCGGGATCATCCAGCTCTTGCGGTTCGCGATCAGTTGGGTCGTAGATTCGCAAACCGTGGCTATCTCTCTCAATTTGTTCGCTCGAAGGCTGGAGCCGGTCTCGGTCACTTCCACTATCGCGTCGACGCCGACAGCGGCCTTGACTTCCGTCGCGCCCCAGCTGAACTCGATATTGGCCCTTACCTTATTCTTCCTGAAATAATCCTTTGTGACGCTCACAAGTTCCGTCGCGACGCTCTTACCGTTCAAATCCTTTATTTTCTTTATCCTGGATTCCTGCGGGACGGCGAGCACCCATCGGACGGGGCGCATGCTCTGTTTGGCGTAGACGAGTTCCGCGACCCTTACCACGTTGGACTTATTTTCGAGTATCCAGTCATTGCCGGTAATGCCGACATCAAGGATCCCGTCCTCGACATACCGCGACATCTCCTGCGCCCTGAAGAGGATGCACTCGATCTCGTCGTCATCTATCGACGGAAAATAGGACCGTTCGCTTATGCCGATGTAGAAACCGGCCTTTCTGAACATCCTCACAGTGGCTTCCTGAAGGCTTCCCTTCGGCAGCCCCAGTTTAAGCTTGGAGTTTGTCTTCCTGATCTTCATAAGTTTTTATCGTCTCTTTCTTTATCTTCGGCCTTTTGTAAAGACGGCGGCCTTCCTTTATCCTTGTCCTGGGATTTATCGTCCAGCTTCTCCTCGCCTTTATAGGCCGTGCCTTTGCGCGTTTCTTCACGCTTATTTATTTTACATAATATAGAGATAAAAGTCAAGGTAAGTTTGGGATGGAATTTTACGGGTCCTGCCGCTCCCTCGGCTTTTCTTTATAGGGCGAGCATGGGGTTCACCATCAAGTAGTATTATACACGGTGTGTCTGTATGCCCGCCAGGATTGCCTGCAACAGGAGCGGTAAAGCCGGGGCGCGGGCTTACTATTATGCAATCCTAAACGGCGGGCACCCCCATCTCGCATGCATCGCCCATACGCGAAAAGCCTCAGTAGCGTCACCCGTAAAATTTCTTTAACCCACTCTCCCCAAGAAATTTTTTCGTCCCTTGGAGCAGGCGGAACTTTTGTACGCCACGGCATTCTTCTATAGCCGCCCGGCCAGGGGGGTTGAGCCGTTAAATTTTGCTAAGGTTTAACTATCCCTATGTACATTGACGAAACCGTAAACGAGAGAAAGAATATGTACGAAATAACTAAAACAAAACCTAAGCATCCTTGAGAGCAAAATTAGGCGAAGCCCCCTGGCCGGGCGGCTAACATCATGTTAAGGCAAGGGTACAAAGTTTCGCCTCTCGCTGAAGACTAAAAAATTTCCCTGTTATAAAATAGTGAAGTGTCCGGTTCTTTAACAAATGAAATGTCCGCTTTCAAAGCGGGATATGATAATATGCGCCACCTAAATCTGGAGGCTAAATATGAACGCATATTATCCGATCTCCGCACTGGAGCGGGCGATGAAAGTGCAGGAAGTGATACTTCGGGCTATGTCCGGGGAGATTCACTGGATAGACGCTGCCGAGATTCTTGGTATATCAGACCGGCAGATGAGGCGATGGAAGAGGCGTTACGAGATCTATGGTTACGACGGCTTATACGACAGGCGCCGTAAGTATCCCAGCCCCAGAAGGGTTGCTCTTGAGAAGGCCGAGAAGGTCTTAAGACTCTACAGGGAGAAGTATTTCGATTTTAACATGTCCCACTTTTACGATAAACTGACCAAGCACCATGATATACACTTGAGCTATAACTGGGTACGTCTTGCCCTGGAGGGCGCCGGGCTGGTTGAAAAGCGCAATAGGCGCGATCCACACAGGAAACGTCGTCCTCGTAAGCCTCTTGTGGGTATGATGCTGCATATGGACGGCTCTCCTCATGACTGGTTTGGTAATGGCGCGGAATACGATATTGTTACCATATCAGACGATGCCAGTAACGAAGTCTATGATATAGCCCTGGTGGATGAAGAAGATAGCCATACATGTATGGAGATGATCCGTAACACCGTCGAGAAGAAGGGCATATTCTGCTCATTGTACAGCGATAGAGCCAGCCACTTCTTCCTGACCAAAAAGGCCGGAGAGGAAGTATCAAAAGATAATCTTACGCAAGTAGGCAGGGCTCTTGCGGAGATAGGGACGCAGCATATCCCATCATATTCACCACAGGCAAGAGGCAGGTCCGAACGCCTGAATCGGACATATCAAGGCAGAATCCCTCAAGAGTTGAGGCTAAGAGGCATAAAGACGAAGGAAGAGGCGAATAAGTACTTAAGAACAGAGTATCTTAGAGAGCACAACAAGAGATTCGCCGTAAAACCTGAAAAGGCCGGCAGCGCTTTTATTCCGGTTCCAAAGACTATGGACTTAGATAAAATATTCTGTTTTAAGCATGAAAGAACCGTGAACAATGATAATACTGTATCCTACAATAACAGGATATTGCAGGTAGGTCCGTCTGAGTTGCGGATCTCATTCGCCAAATGCAGGGTCATGGTCTATGAACATTTAGATGGCTCTATAACGGTAGGATATGGTCCTCATATGATTGGGTACTATCCGCCCAAGGACTTATCCACAAATTCACAGTATTCACAAAAAGAAAAGGTAGCCAAAAGAAAAAGGGCTACTACTAACATTAATCAAAAGCGGACAGATCACTTGTTAGAAAAAGCGGACATCTTGACTATTTAGTTACATTTTTTATATGGGGGCTTGACAAGCGCATATTTGTGGTGTATACTTATTTCTGTAAATACTCATTTTTGATTATTTAAGGAAACGATATGAATTACGCCGATTTCAGGAAGATGGTGCTGCGCCTGCCGGTAATCTCGAGTAAGGATATACTCTTCTTCGAGAGAAAAAGGCAGTCTATCCGCAACCAGCTCAACAGGTGGCAGGATAGGGGGCTTGTAGTCAAATTGAGGCGCGGCATGTACATCCTTAACGAAAATGACAGGAAGGTGAATCCGTCAAGGCAGTTTATCGCCAACCAGCTTTACGCGCCGTCATACGTAAGCCTTGAGTATGCCCTTAATTTATACGGCCTTATTCCCGAAAGGGTAACGGAGGTTACGAACGTCTCGACCAGGAAGACAGTCACTTTTAAAAACGCTTTAGGGGTATTCGTGTATCAGCATATCAAGCCTGCGGCCTTCAGCGGCTTCAAGGCCGCCAGGGATGAAGCAGGTCTTTCATTCTTTATCGCCCTGCCCGAAAAGGCAGTCGTGGATTTCTTATATCTGAATATCAATAAGATGGAGCCGTCCGACACGGCCATATTCGGAGCTTCCTATCGGTTTCAGAATACCGAATCTTTAAGCCGGGCGAAAATAATGAAGATGGCCACGTTATTCGGAAACGAGAAATTGACGCGCCTCGCCGGCTCATTTTGCCAATTCATTAAAAACGAGAGGAAATCATGATCGAACTTTTAAGGCAGCAATATACGCCTGATATGTCCAATGACGACAAAATTAACAGGGTCAGGGAATTTCTGCAAACGGCGGTGTTGAAAATCCTATATGATAAGGGTTATTTTAAGAACCTGGCGTTCGTCGGCGGGACTGCGCTCAGGGTCTTATTTGACCTGAGGCGGTTTTCGGAGGACCTGGATTTTTCTCTCACAGATAATGGCGGCTATGATTTCTCCAGGGTCAATTCCGAAATAGAGCGGGAACTGAAGCTTTACGGCTTGAATGTTGAGACTAAAGTTAAAGAAGTCAGAACGGTCCAAAGCGCGTTCCTGAAATTCCCCGGACTGTTAAAAAATTTGGGCCTATCCCAGCTTGACGAAGAGAAGCTTTCCATCAAGATCGAAGTCGATTCCAATCCGCCGAAAGGATGGAAGCTGGCTGCCACGATCATTAATAAATATTATCTGTTCAATATAGTGCATTTCGATCTGCCGTCTCTATACGCCACGAAACTCCATGCCTGTTTTTTCAGGAAGTATGTCAAGGGCAGGGACTTTTACGATCTTGTATGGTATATCGGCAGGAAGATAGAGCCGAATTTTATCCTTTTGAATAACGCTGTCGAGCAGACAGAAGGGAAAAGCCCCCACCTTGACAAGGATAACTTCAGGCAATTCATGCTTGATAAATTATCGAAAATAGATTTTAAAGCAGCGAGAAAAGATGTGGAAAGGTTTCTGGAAGATAAGAATGAACTTAAGATTTTGGACGCCGAAATCATAAGTAAGGCAATATAGGAAAATGCGGAGTAATTCTATTTATACTTCTTCCAGAGCCGTATCAGTTTCTGCTTTTCGTTCGGGTATGAGCATCTTCATCTGAATCTTGGATTCTTCAGGGAGGGGCTTGGAACACATTATCCTTATGCCTTCAGGCGTGAAGTCAAGTCCTGGCGGATCGTCTTCCGTCAACGAAACATTTTACCGCTTTTCCGGGCACCACCAACAGGGAAGCGGTACAGAAGGATATCATAGCTTCGCTTCACGATGTCCGGCTTATTGTGCTTACGGGATACGGTAAGATTCTGGTCAATGCGCCGGAAGGGGATTAGCGTTTTCTATTCTTTATCCGCCTGAGGGCGACGGAGGCGCGTTTCTGGATTTCGTCGCTTTGATGATTTAAGAGTTTTTCGATGGCCGGCACGGACTTCGCGGTGCCGAGCTCCGATAGCGCCTCGAGGGCGTTTTTGAGCTGTTCGGTTTTATCCGATAATATATCCGTCACAAAGACATCCTCGGTATTCGGGCCCAATTCCCTCAAGATGGATAAAATCATGTGCCGCTTCCTGTAAGAATCAAAATCGTCATTGAGTATAGACATGAAGATATTACGTAACGGGATGACCGCGTCCTGGCCGATCGCGACGGCGATGGGCCTGGCCAGGCGCCTTCCCGTTTTTTCGTCAAAAATGATATCTTTAAAAAGGGTGTTAGGTTTCAATTCCGAAATAACGTCGTCCTTGACGTTTTCGTACCCCACAGATTCTATCAATAGCGGCAGGTAGCTGTATGTCTTTTCCGTAAGACAGGTTTTTATCAAACCGGCAAACAATTTTTCGAAACGTTTGCGCGCCGCCTCGTTCTTTATTTTTCTATATTCGTCCCTCGTCTCGACAATCAGTTTTTCCTTATGCGGATAGTCTTTTGCGCCTATCAGGATGCTAAATACGCCCTCGAAGTCCCGTATAAGGCGGATGAGGAGATCCTCATCCGCAGATTTCATATTGGCGAGGATCCTGCTCGCGATGTTTGGTATGAGGTCTGTCTTTTTTTCGGCAAGGAGGTCTTCGATAAGGTTTTTTATTTCATCCGCGATCCCAATCTCGAGCAAAAAGGAAGGTTTCTCGCCTAACACCTTCGTCACCTTTTCGTCACTCGACATATCCGCCCAGAAGGCCTCTTCCAGTATTTGAGAGCAGACGTTTTGCGATACCTCATTCTGAAGGAACCTTTTTTCGAGAACAGGGAAGAAACGCTTCCTCTTCTCGGCGGTCGGCAGGAGCCTGGCGATCAGTTTCCGTATATCCATGACGGAAGATTTTCTGACGGTGAAATCCGAGACGATCAATTCCATGATCGCGTCGTCTGAGAATTCACGTATGATATCCTCTACAAGGTTCTTATCCGAATCTTCAGGAGAAGAGATCTTTGACTTTAACACCTCGCCGCGCACCGTTGGCTCAAGCGCCATAATAAGGCTGCCCATGTGTTTTTTTAAGTCTTCGTATGAGGCGCCTTCGGTATTTTTAAGATGGATAGCGATCTTCTCGATACCGGCCCGCGCGAACTCTATTCCGGGCGCAAAACCTGCCGGGCCGCCTCCTCCGCCGGCGCCGCTTCCCGAACCGCGTCCGCCACCGGTTCCTCCTCCGCCTCTGCCTGTACCGCCCCCGGTGCCGCCTCCTCCGCCTCCCGTGCCGCTTCCGCCGTGTCCGCCGGATACACCTGACATAGCCGCCTTCGAGATGAGCTTACCCATCCTCTTCGGATCGCCGGTCACCTCGCCGACGAGGGACGCTATATCGTCTTTGGACATCGCGGCCTTGCCCATTATATAATTCATTATCAGGAAATCTTCCAGATGCTTCCTCGCCTCGAGCGCCTCTTCCCCTTTCTTGCTGACCCTTTTAAAAAATATCTCGTCCGACTTGATATGGTCTATATTCTTCCTTTGCAGGTAGGCGCCGAGCCCGTTTTCCGACCTGATAGCATTCGGCCCATCGGCGATTATCTTCAGGAACGCGTGCATTTCACCTTCAGCCAGCCCGCGGCTGAAGGTGAGCGACGTGATGCCGCATTCCTTGACTACGCCGAGGATCGGATATGTTTTTGAGTCCAGGCCTTTAATGGGAATGTCTTCGAGAAGGCATGAACCTTCCATGAAGGTGAATGTTGCGGATTCTTTTACAAGGAGGATGCTTTTTAAGAGCTCACAGGCATTTCTTACGTTGCTCTGTAGGAAGGGGTGGTTCGCGCCGAACATCCTGAAGTTCTTAGCCGAAATGCTGGCCTGCCTCAAAAAACGCTTGGCGATACCGGCGAGCCGGGCTTCTTCCTGCGATAACTTCTTCTCTTTATTGTTCTCTTCCGGCATTTTGCTTTGCAGCCTTTTAATTGAAAAAGATCATGCCGTGTGCTAAAATTAAACTGCTTTTACGACCTTGCCCGCCTTCAGGCATTTGACGCAGACGCGGATCTTCTTATGAACGCCGTCGACAATTGTGCGAACGGTCTTTAGGTTAGGCAGGAACCGGCGCGCGGTTATGCCCGTTATCTTCTGGCCTACGCCGCCTTTACTCTTGGCAAGGCCGCGGCGGACTATGGTCCTTCCGGCAACCGGTTTTTTACCGCAGACTTCGCATATTTTTGACATAATAGTTGCTCCATTTTGCGATATGTTAACACAGGCGGATACGGGATGCAAGAGAAAAATATTCTGTTGAATACGCCGGCCAGGTATTTTAAGGGGGTCGGGCCGAAGAGAGGGGAGCTTCTCTCGAGGCTCGGCATCCGGAGCGCCGAGGACATTCTGTATTATCTGCCCGTAAGGTATGAGGACCGGTCTCACCCGGTGCCTATAAAGGACCTCAGGCCGGGCGAATCTCAGGCGGTGCGGGGCGAAGTCGTTACGGCAACATCGCGGATAACAAAAACCGGGATGCCGCTATTCCAGATAGCGATAACCGATACTACGGGATTCGTCCACGCTGTATGGTTCAACCAGCCGTATTTAAAGGATTACTTCAGAAAAGGCACGCATGTCCTTTTTTACGGCAAAGTCGAGATACTGGACAAGCTCCAGATAACCCAGCCCGAATACGAAATTTTAAAAGGCGACGACACGGACTCGATTCACATCGGGCGGATAGTTCCGATCTACACTCTTACCGAAGGCCTTGGCCAGAGATATTTAAGGAGCCTGACGTATTCCGCGATGTCGATTTGCGCGAAATTCCTGAAGGAGAAGCTGCCGACATATTTGCTGGCGCGTGAAAAACTGGTCGACGTCAAATTCGCGGTTAAAAACATACATTTCCCGGCGAGCTTCGCAAATCTCGAAAGGGCATACAGGCGGATAGTCTTCGAGGAATTCTTTATGCTGCAGCTTGCGCTGGCGCTCAAGAAGAAGGCTGTTTTGTTTGGCCAGAGAGGCCTGGGCCATAAAACGGGCGGCGGGCTTCTGGAATCGTTCAAGAAGAGACTGTCATTCGAATTGACCGGGGCCCAGCGGAAAGCCATAGCCGACATAGAGCGCGATATGTGCGGTGGAAGGCCGATGAACCGTCTTCTCGAGGGGGATGTCGGAAGCGGCAAGACGGTAGTTGCCGCTTCCGCGCTTACCCTCACGGTCGAGAACGGTTTTCAGGGCGCGATGATGGCGCCGACCGAAGTTTTGGCGCGCCAGCATTTTATAAACTTAAGCGAACTTCTGATGCCGCTGGGGGTCAATATCGCGCTTCTTATCGGCGGCATTGACCAGAAGGCGAAAGCGCAAATTTGCGCGGCCGTTAAAGAGGGTAAGATCGATATCGTCGTCGGGACTCACGCTGTCATTCAGGAATCGGTCGAGTTTAAGTCGCTCGGCCTTGCCGTCATCGATGAGCAGCATAAATTCGGAGTTACGCAGAGATCGCTCCTGAAACAGAAAGGATATAACCCGCACATTCTCGTGATGACCGCGACGCCGATCCCCAGGACGCTTGCGCTCACCGTCTACGGCGACCTGGATATTTCCATAATAAAGGAATTGCCGAAGGGCCGGGGAGCGATCGCGACCTACT
>JAPLMI010000185.1 GCA_026387115.1 Candidatus Omnitrophota bacterium
TGATTATAGGCAAGGCGCTGTATGAGAAGACGATTGATTTAAAGGAAGCTATTAAGATATGCTCACAAAAAGGATAATACCCTGCCTTGACATAAAAGATGGGCGCGTTGTCAAAGGCGTGAATTTTATAAATTTACGCGATGCGGGAGACGCCGTCGAAAACGCCAGATTCTACGATAAGGAAGGCGCGGATGAGCTCGTCTTTCTCGATATCACCGCGAGTTACGAGAAACGGAAGACCACCATCGAGCTTGTTAAGAAAGTCGCGGATACTATATTCCTCCCGTTTACGGTCGGAGGAGGAATACGCGCCATAGACGATATAAGGAACCTCCTCGCCGCCGGATGCGACAAGGTATCGATCAATACGGCGGCGGTAAAAGAACCGGGATTTGTGAAAAGGGCGTCGTCGAGGTTCGGCAGCCAGTGTATCGTTGTGGCCATCGACGCAAAACGAAGGTCCCTCGAACGCTCCTCTTCGTCGCGTTCTCGGGATGATTTTTCTGTCGAAAAATCAGAAGTCTTCATCAATGGCGGCAGGACCCCGACTGGGATCAATGCCATAAAGTGGGCCAAGAAGATGGAGCGGTTCGGCGCGGGAGAGATACTCCTGACGAGCATGGACTACGACGGGACCAGGGAAGGCTACGACATAGAGTTGACGCGGAGAATCAGCGAATCGGTCCATATTCCGGTGATAGCGTCCGGCGGCGCGGGAAATCTGGAACATTTGTATGAAGCGCTGACAGAAGGCAAAGCGGACGCCGTGCTCGCGGCGTCGATATTCCATTATCGGGAATATTCGGTCAGGGAAGCGAAGAATTATCTACAAAAAAAGAAAGTAGCGGTGAGATTATGAATGCCAATAAAATATTTGATTGTATAAAATTCGACGAAAAGGGGCTAATTCCTGCGATAATCCAGGATTATAGATCGAAAGAAGTGCTGACGCTTTGTTACATGAATAAAGACGCGCTCGAGAAGACGCTCGAAGAGGGCAAGGTTTATCTCTTCCGGCGCTCGAAGGGCCGTCTCATGCTGAAAGGCGAGACGAGCGGCTGCATACAGACGGTGAAGTCGCTTGCGATAGACTGCGAAGGCAATTCGCTTCTATTCAAGGTGGCGCAGATCCGCGCCGCCTGCCACACGGGGTATTTCACGTGCTACTTTAGATTATTGAAAAAAGACGGGACGTTTAAGACTATCGGCAGGCGCGTATTCGACCCGTCAAAGGTATACAAATAATGTATTATCCGGCGAAAAAAGAATTCATCGGCCTGGCGAAGCAGGGCAACCTCATCCCTGTCTACAGGGAGATGACGGCCGATTTCGAGACGCCGCTATCATGTTACTCGAAGATAGACGAAGGCGATTACTCGTTTCTCCTGGAGTCTGTCGAGGGCGGCGAGAGGATCGCGCGTTACTCTTTTCTCGGCAGCAACCCCTCTCTCATTATCTCGAGTGAGGGAAATACCGTTACGTTGCGCGAAGGAAAAGAAACGAAGGCCTACAGGGCGGAAGACCCCATAGAGGAGCTGCGCAAAATAATCTCAAAATATAAATTCGTTAAGACGAAAGGCCTTCCGAGATTCTGCGGCGGGCTCGTCGGATTTTTCGGGTATGATATCGTGCGCTTCATAGAGGAGATACCGGACAAGAACCCGGATGACCTTAAGATTGCCGATTCTGTCTTCATGCTGACGGACACGATACTGATATTCGATCACGTCGACCATAAGGTGAAGATCGTATCGAACGCCTTTGTCAAGGGGGACCCGGCGAAAGCATACGACGAATCTGTAAAAAAGATCGACCGCATCGTCAAGGCGCTTAAAATAGCCCCACGCGCGAATAAATACGCGTCTCGCGCCAGGAAAAGGGTTCTTCCGCTGAAATTCAAATCGAACTTCACCAAAGCGGAATTTGAGGCCATTGTGAAGAAGGCGAAGGTTTATATAAGAAAAGGAGATATCATACAGGTTGTGCCGTCGCAGAGGCTTGAGGTCTCCATCGACGCGCATCCGTTCCGGATATACCGGGCTCTGCGCTCGATAAACCCTTCGCCGTATATGTATTACCTGAAACTGGGCGGCTTTTCGCTCGTCGGCTCGTCTCCCGAGGTAATGGTGCGGTGCGAGGACGGCAAGGTGGAGCTGAGGCCTATCGCCGGAACGAGGCGGCGCGGCCGAAGCCCTGAGGAAGACGAAAAGCTGATTCGCGAGCTCCTGGACGATCCTAAGGAGAGGGCCGAGCACATAATGCTGGTCGACCTGGGACGGAACGACGTCGGAAGGGTGTGCGATTTCAAAACCGTCAAGGTCTCGGAACTGATGACGATAGAGAAGTATTCGCACGTCATGCATATAGTGAGCGATATCTCGGGCGCTTTAAGTAAGGGAAAAGACGCCTTCGATGTCCTGAAGGCCGCGTTTCCCGCAGGCACTGTCACCGGCGCGCCGAAAGTCCGCGCCATGGAAATAATAGACTCACTTGAGAATAGAAAGCGCAAAACCTACGCCGGAAGCGTAGGCTACTTCAGCTTTTCAGGTAATCTCGATTCATGCATAACGATAAGGACGATACTTATAAAAGGCAATACCGCTTACATTCAGGCGGGCGCAGGTATAGTGGCTGATTCGATACCGGAGCGCGAATACCGGGAGACTTTAAATAAGGCCGGGGCCCTGCTCAAGGCGATAGAGATGGCCGAGGCGGGAGAAGCTTAAATGATACTTGTTATTGACAATTACGATTCATTTACCTATAACCTCGTCCAGTATCTCGGGGAACTTGGCCAGGACCTCGAGGTTTATCGAAACGATAAAATAACCTTGGGCAGAATAAACAGGATGAAGCCGGCAAAGATAGTCATCTCGCCCGGCCCGGGCGAGCCGAAAGACGCCGGGATATCCGAAGATGTGATCAGAAATTTCGGCAAGGTCATACCCATCCTGGGCGTTTGTCTGGGCCATCAGGCGATAGGCGAGGTCTTCGGCGGAAAGATAATAGGCGCGCGGTCCCTCATGCACGGCAAGACATCGAAGATATATCATGACGGCAAGGGTATATTCAAAGGTATTAAAAATCCTTTTGAGGCGACTCGGTACCATTCGCTTATAGTCGAGCGGAAGACTTTCCCCAAGGCCTTAACGATAACGGCTGAGACGAAAGATAAAGAGATAATGGGATTGCGGCACAAGGCTTATCCCGTCTACTGAGTCCAGTTCCATCCGGAGTCGATATTGACTCTTGAGGGCAAGAAGATACTGAAAAATTTCCTGGAGATAAAATGATACGAGAAGCGATCGAGAAGGTGGTGAAGGGAATAGATCTGTCTGAAGGCGAGATGCGCAGCGCGTTCGACCAGATAATGTCGGGGGGAGCGACGGCCGCGCAGATAGGCGCGTTCGTAACGGGCTTGAGGATGAAGGGCGAGACCGTCGAGGAGATCACCGGCGCCGCCAAAGTTATGCGCGAGAAGAGCATCCATATCAGCGCCGGCAGATCCGTCGTCGACATAGACCGCGACGACATCAATATAGACGCCGAGACGATAATAGACACCTGCGGCACGGGCGGGAGCGGCACGAATACCTTTAACATCTCTACGACGGTTGCGTTCGTCGTTGCCGGATGCGGCCTGAGGGTGGCGAAGCACGGTAACCGAAGCGCCTCCAGCCGATGCGGCTCGGCGGATGTCCTGGAAGCGCTCGGCGTGAAGCTGGACGTAGGCGCGGACCTCGTCCAGAGATGCATTCTTGAGATAGGGATAGGATTTTTGTACGCGCCGTTATTCCATAACGCGATGAAATATGCGATCACACCGAGAAAAGAGATCGGCATAAGGACGATATTCAACATCCTCGGGCCTTTAGCGAACCCCGCCAACGCGACGAGCCAGGTAGTCGGCGTCTACGATGCCGGGCTTACCGAAACGCTCGCGAAGGTCCTGAAGAATCTCGGGACGAAGAGGGCTTTCGTCGTCTACGGAATGGACGCGCTGGATGAGATAACCATTACTGGAAAGACAAAGGTCTCGGAGTTAAAAGGCGGCAAGATCCGCACTTACTTCATAACGCCGGAGCAGTTCGGGTTGAAACGTTCAAGGCTCGCCGACATAGAAGGCGGCAATGCGAAAGAGAACGCCGAGATCACCCTTTCCGTCCTGAAAGGAGAACGGGGGCCCAGGCGCGACGTCGTCCTGCTGAACGCGGCAGCGGCCCTTGTCTGCGGCTCCAAAGCGAAAAATTTTAAAGAAGGGGTAAAAGATGCCATAGCGTCGATCGACGCGGGAAAGGCGTTGGAGAAATTGCTGAGGCTTATAGAGCTTACAAACAGATGATACTATCGCGGATAATAGAAGAAAAAAGGCGCGAGATAGAAGAGGCGAAACGCGTAAAGCCCAAGGACGAACTCGTCAAAGAGGCGAAGCCTATATGCGTGAGGAGCGCGTTTAAGAAAAACATATCGCGCCCACACCATATCAACCTGATCGCGGAGATAAAAAAGGCATCGCCGTCCAAGGGAATCTTGAGGGGAGACTTTAACCCGGCGCGGATCGCCGTCACATACCAGGCCAACGGCGCCAGCGCCATATCGGTCTTAACGGATGAAAGGTTCTTCGAAGGAAGGCTCGAATACATAAAGAGGGTGAAGGAGAACGTTTCCCTGCCGGTATTAAGAAAAGATTTCATCATCGACGAATACCAGATCTACGAAAGCGTCCTTGCCGGCGCGGACGCGATACTGTTGATAGCGGAGCTTCTTTCGGCCGGAGAAATGGTAGGTTTCTACAATTTAGCGACTTCGCTTGGCCTTGAAGTATTGATGGAGGTGCATAACGAGGAAGATGTGGAGAAGGCGCTTTCAACGGACGCGGGTATAATCGGGATAAATAACAGAGACCTCCACAATTTTAAGGTGGACCTCTCTATGACCCAGAAGCTCATAAGGATGCTGCCGCAGAATAAGATCAAAGTCTCTGAAAGCGGAATAAGGTCGTATGAGGACGTGATGTTCCTGAAGTCGCTCGGCGTGAACGCCGTCCTGATAGGCGAGGCGTTCATGGAGGCGGACGATATTGCCGCTAAAATGAGAGAGATCATGAGGTACTAGTGACACGAATTAAAATATGCGGAATTACGAATAAGATCGATGCGGTGAACGCCGCGGAACTGGGCGTCGATATGCTGGGGTTCGTCTTTTACAAAAAGTCGAGGCGATATGTGAGCGCGGCTATGGCCGAAGACATTATAAACGAGCTTCCGCCCAGGATCGGTAAGGTCGGCGTTTTTGTTGATGAGACGAGAGAGTCCGTAATAAAGGCCGCGGAAGACGCAGGCCTGAACATGCTGCAGTTTCACGGTGATGAGACGCCGGAATACTGCCGTTATTTTAAAAACAGGTTTAAGGTCATCAAGGCCTTCAGGTTGAAAAGTAAATCAGACCTTAAGGCTATAAACGATTACGACGCGGATTTTTACCTTTTGGATGCATATAAGAGCGATTCGATCGGCGGGACGGGCGAGACCTTCGACTGGAAGATATTGAAGGATTTCGAGATATTGCGGCCCGTGATCCTGTCCGGAGGGTTGACGCCGGTGAACATTTCGGCCGCCATAAAAGAGGTAGCGCCCTGCGCGGTCGATGTTTCGACGGGGGTAGAGGCATCGCCGGGCAAGAAGGACCTGACGTTGATGAAAAAATTCGTCGAGAATGTGAGGAGATCGGACTGATGCTGCCAAATAAATTAGGCTATTACGATATCTTCGGGGGTAAATTCGTGCCCGAGACGCTAATGTCGGCCCTGGACGAACTGGAAAAGGCGTATTCAAAATCAAAGTCCGACAGGTCTTTTAAGAAGAATCTGGATTATTATTTAAAAGAATACGCGGGGCGGCCCACGCCGCTATATTTTGCCGAAAGGCTTACGAAAAAGACAGGCGGCGCCAAAATATATCTGAAACGGGAGGACCTTCTGCACACGGGGGCGCACAAGATAAATAATACGCTGGGACAAGCGCTCCTGGCGATAAAGATGGGAAAGCCGCGTATCATCGCTGAGACGGGCGCGGGACAACACGGCGTCGCGACGGCTACAGTTGCCGCGTTATTCGGCCTCGAGTGCGAAGTCTTCATGGGCGAGGAGGACATAAAGCGTCAGGCGATAAACGTATTCAAGATGAAGTTATTGGGCGCCAAAGTCACTCCGGTCGCGAGCGGCTCGAAGACATTGAAAGACGCGATGAACGAGGCGATAAGGGACTGGGTCACGAACGTCCGCTCTACTTATTACGTCATCGGCTCCGTTGCCGGGCCTCATCCGTATCCGATGATGGTGAGAGATTTTCAGTCTATCATAGGTAAGGAAGCCAGGTGCCAGTCGCAGGCGTTGTTCGGCAAATTACCGGATTACCTGGTCGCATGCGTCGGCGGCGGGTCGAACGCCATGGGCCTCTTCTACGCCTTCCTGAAAGACAGGGTGAAGATGGTCGGTGTCGAGGCGGCAGGGCTCGGCATAAATACCGCGCGTCACGCGGCGACTCTATGTAAAGGCTCGGTCGGCGTCCTGCACGGTTCGAAGAGTTACCTTCTGCAGGACGATGACGGACAGATCGAGATCGCGCATTCGATCTCCGCTGGGCTCGATTATCCCGGCGTGGGGCCTGAGCATTCGTTCCTTAAAGAATCGGGCCGCGCGAAGTACGTCGCGGTCACCGATAAAGAGGCGCTTGAAGGCTTCAAGATGCTGACGGAGCTCGAAGGCATAATCCCTGCGCTCGAATCGTCCCATGCCGTCTATTACGCGTCGCGGCTCGCGAAGAGATTGCCGAAGAATAAAGTCATCATCGTCTGCCTCTCGGGCAGAGGCGATAAAGATATAGATATAGTTCGAGGAGTCCTATAAATGAAAATAAAGCCAAATTTGCAATTTTCGGTGCTGTGCGATGACGTGAGGCGGGAGGATAACGGGAAGTTCATCCTGATCGGCCTGTTCGAGGCGATAAATTCGAAGAAATTTCCCGCGACGCACCCTTCGCTATTTGTCGTGAACAGATGGTGCAAGGGCGAGGGGACGTTCACGCAGAAGATACGCATAATGAATCCCATAGATAAGAAGATCGTCTTTGAGACCGATGACCAGGTATTCGAGCTTGGAGATATCGACAGGCATCATACGCTTATTTCGAGATTCAATAATCTACTTTTTCCAAACCCGGGAAAGTATTGGGTCGAGGTATTTCTGGATAAAGAGCTTTTTTTAAATTACCCGATTCTGTTAAAAGAGGTTAAAGATGAACCGCATCGATAAGAAATTCAGGGAATTGAAAAAAGAGAAGAAGAAGGCCTTTATCGCCTACATCACGGCCGGAGACCCGAATCTCGCGACCACCGGAAAGCTTGTTATCGCGCTCGAAAAATCCGGCGCGGACATCATCGAGCTCGGGATACCTTTCTCCGATCCGCTTGCGGATGGCCCGACCATACAGGCGGCATCCCAGCGCGCATTAAAATCGGGCGCGAACCTAAAAAAAATATTCAAAACGGTGTCGGCCATCAGGAAGAAGACCGACGTTCCGCTTGTCTTTATGACATATTGTAATCCGGTTTTACGCTACGGCCTGCCGGGATTTTTTAAGGCTTGCGGCCGATGCGGTGTCGATGGCGTGATAATTCCGGATCTTCCCGCGGAAGAAGCGGGGGAAATTATAAAGCTGGGGAGAAAAAACGGGATTGCCACCATATTCCTGGCTGCCCCGACATCGACGCGGAAAAGAATAATAAATATTGCCCGAAATTCAAACGGCTTTATCTACTACGTCTCTTTGACCGGAGTCACCGGCGCGAGATCGAAACTTCCGGCGGAATTCAAATCGAAGGTGAAGCTGATAAAATCTGTTACCGATAAACCCGTAGCGGTAGGGTTCGGGGTGTCGAGCGCCGCCCAGGCAAAAGAGATCGCCGGCGCCGCCGACGGCGTCATCGTAGGCAGCGCGATCGTGAAAATAATCGGCGAGAAGAATATCATTCCGAGAGTTTCAAGGTTCGCAAGAATTTTAGCGAAAGCGATTCATAGTGTCTAGACGAACACCGAAAACCGAACACCGAAAACCAGACGAAGTCTACGCCGTCATTTTAGTCGGCGGGAAAGGAAAGCGCTTAAGGCCGCTGTCGACCGATGAGAAGCCCAAGGCGTTCCTCTCCGTCACGCGCGACAGAAAGACGATGTTCAGAAATACGCTTGAGAGGGTCCGGGGCCTTATCGGTGAAGACAATATAATAGTAGTTGCCAACAAGTCTCACGCGAAACTTGTCAAAAAAGATTTTCGCGGCATCGGTAAACGAAACCTGATACTTGAACCGGTTTCGCGCAACACGGCGCCGGCCATAGCGCTTGCCGCGCATGCGATAAAAAAAAGGAACGGCTGCGGCATAATGGCGGTATTGCCGTCGGATCAGTATATAACCGGCAGGAATAAATATCTGGCTGCGATAAGAAGCGCGGTAGATTTTGTAAGAAAAAAGAGCGATGCCATCATTGCCCTTGGTATAAGACCAACGTCGCCGTCGACACAGTTGGGGTATATCAAAGTTCAAAGTTCAGAGTTCAGAGTTCAGAGTATATGTAAAGTTGAGAAATTCACCGAGAAGCCGGATCTGGAAACCGCGAAACGATTTGTTTTGAGCGGACAATATTTATGGAACGCGGGCGCGTTTATATTCAGGGTAGATACTCTCCTGAAAGCGGTAAAGAAATTCTCGCCCGGGATATATGCCCTGCTGGGCAAAGGCGCCAAACATTATAAAGATATGCCGGATATATCTATCGATTATGCCGTTATGGAAAAGACGCGTAATATGTATTGCGCGAGGGGCGCATACGGCTGGGACGATATAGGAAGCTTCCAGAGCCTTATACCGGTGTTGAAGCGTGAATCAAGGCGCTTTGTCCTGGAAGACGGAAAGGTAACAAAAATACTGTGAGGATACTCGCTCTTGATGTCGGGACGAAACGCATAGGCGTGGCCTTGAGCGACGAGCTCCTTCTCACCGCTCAGGGACAGGCTACGATTGAAAGAAGGTCGCTTGAGCGCGACCTCGCCGAAATAAAGAGGATCATAAAAGAGAATGACGTGGAAGAGGCCGTCGTCGGCCTTCCTCTTAATATGAACGGGAGTTACAGCGCGAAGACCAAAGAGGTGGTCGAGTTTATGGACAGCCTCGCGAAAACAGCAGGCGTTCCGGTGAAGACATGGGACGAGCGGCTTACGACGGTCCAGGCCGAGCGCACCCTATTGGAGGCCGATGTAAGCCGCGCCAAGAGGAAAAAAGTCATTGATAAGCTCG
>JAPLMI010000110.1 GCA_026387115.1 Candidatus Omnitrophota bacterium
CACATCCCAGTCGATGCCCTTATCGAAACCGGTACGCTGTGTATAATAATTTGCCACAACGTCTACGGTGGGAAGAAAATCGCTGTTGACTATTTGCGCCTCTTTCTTTGCCACCTCCCATCCGAATTTGGTCGCTTTCACGTCGGGACGGTGGTCGGATTTGGCCACATAGTAATTTATCGGCTGCAGATCGGACGGCATATCGTACGTATCATTGATGCTGTAGACCGAACCGCCGACCAGGAATTCCAGAAGCAGGCGCGCCACGACCTCCTGGTTCTTCGAAAGCTCAATGTCGGACTCAACGCCGTATAGCTGCGCCTTCGCGTTCACCACTTCGCTCGGCCTTGACCTTCCGAGACTTTCTCTCTGCCGCAATTCCCTGACGCGGTTCAGGAGCGCCACTCGTATCTTCTGAAGGGCTCTCATGTCCTCCCTTTTCTCTTTTAACAGATAAAAGGCATTGGCGACATCGACCAACAGCAGCTGCTCGCCGCGTATCTTTTGGTTAATGAACTGCTCGCGTTCGTACCTGCTCCCCTTAATACCCGCCAGCATCTTGAACCCGCTGAATAACGTCTGAGTTACCGTGAATTGCCTCTGGGAATCCTTTGTCGTAGAGACGGCCGCTCCCCCTACCGGCGTCACACCGCCGCTGCCGTTGGACGACCCCTGTTGTATGTCTGCCGAGACGAAAGAAACGTGCGGCAGCATTATCGATAACGCCTCCAGAAAACGCGCCTCGGCTATCTTTATCTGCTCCGCGTCGATCGCTATCTTCTCGCTCTGCTTCAGCGCCATCTTATAGCAATCCGAAAGCGCTAGCGGCACGGATTCAGGCAATGCGCTATCCGGAGACGCGGATCTCTTCTGTATAATATTATAAGAGACGCCCTCCGGCCAGGCGTAATAAGGAATGCCTCCCTGTACCAGGATGAATATAAGTATTAACGAAACCGTCTGTCTCATCTTAATGGCTCTTCTCCATGATATGGTCGCGTATATGCGTAAGGATCATGAGGTACTCTTCACGCTCTTTCTGCGATATCATCTCAAAGATTCTCGCCATCAGCATCTTCCTATGTTCTGTCATATCTTTTACGGACCTGGCGCCCTTCACGGTCAAATCCACTTTTACAATTCTTCTGTCCCCGGGATCATGCATCCTCTTCGCGTAGCCGTCCCTCACAAGCCTGTCGACGATGCCGGTCATCGCGGCGGTCGTAACATTTATGAGACGCGCCAGATCCGACATCTTGGACTCCCCCTGCCTCTTCAGCATGTCAAGAACCACAAATTGAGGAAGGGTGATCTTAAGCTTGTAAAATTCGTTCGTCTCCTGCCTGAAGAACTCCCTCATAACAACGGGCATTATCTCGCTCACCCTCTCCACAAAATCCGCTAACGATAAATTCGGCATCATCAACCTCCAAATTTTGCGAAGCAAAATTTGATCCTGAAGCCGCGACAAATAGGAGCGGCTGAAGGACATTTTCTAACGTGGTTGATAGTTAACTATGTTAAATATCAACATAATAAATATACCACATGGTTAACCTTTTGTCAAGTCACAGCGGTGTTTTTCGGCTTGGTTTTAAGTCCAGGCGGGTGAGTTGCGGTACCACTTCATCGAGGCCTCGGCGAGAGAGATGGGTCTCTCCATCTCCTCGCCGTAATGCCTCTGGTAAAACATTATCGTCTCAAGCTCTTCGTAAAATTTCATCGCGAAACCGGCCGTCCTCTCCAGGAATTCGATCCCTACGCTATACGGGTCTTTATCCGAAGACCGCTCAACATGGACGACCCTCGACCTGATAAAAAAATCCTCGTTTTTCAAAAACATCCTTATGATAAGGCTTGCCGCGTCGCCCAGTTTTCTGTTAACAGAGATGAGCGCGCCGCCTTCCGATATATTCAGCGATATCGATGACTCTCTGGGTATCCTGCCGTCCGCCTTATACTGAAGGGGACAGTAAACGGAGTATCTCTTGAACCTTCTTCTCTCCGTAAACTCTGCCATAAGATATCCTTCTGTTTTGCTGATAACAAAAACGCTTGGCACATGCAATCTGCCAAGCGTTTGTAAGAAGTATATCATAAATCTCTATAAAGGCAAGGCGCAAATTCTTAATTTTTCATTCCTAACATAGCCTGTATACTTCGCCGTGATGAAAAAAACAAAAGCGCGCACGCGGCCAGGCTCATAAAACCAACGGCATAACACGTCTTCGGTATGCCCATGACCGGGATAAGAAACCCGCCCGCAAAAAGGGCTCCCAGGCACGAGCCGAGGAGGTCGATCCCGTAAGTGAGGCCCGCCGTCCCGGCCACCATTCCCTCTTTGCCGTTCAGATATATTTTGTTTGCCAGAGGGAACTGAAAGCCGCCGATGAAGCCTGCTATCACCGATATGAGCGGGAAAATAATATTCGCGCCGAGCCATATTGCCGGTATGCCCCTTGAACCTGCCAATAAACCAAGCAAGGCCGGCAGCATAAAAAGATACAGGCTTAGAAGGGCCTGGGTCCCTATGAAAATCCCGCGGCCAAATACGTCTGCCCTCACCATCCTCACGGCAAACCATCCTCCGAGCGCCAGGCCGGCCATATAAGATGTCAATATCACCCCTAGTTTATAGTATAGATATCCGTATATCACCTGAAAAGCAAGACAGGCTATTATCTGCGCCGTCATCAGGACGAAACCCGCTATCGACAGCGCCGCAAGCGATGATTTCTCAAAACGCCTTTTATCGTTAAATAAGGCGGCGCCGGACAACAGGATAAAAAGACAGATAAAGACAAGCGCTTTCCAAATCCCTTCTTCGGTAATCGACTTCAAGGTTTCGTTAAATGCCGAACCCCTGAAGCGCGCCGTCAAAAATAACATGGCGTAATAATATGATATAGGCCTGAAGTCGCAGTTTACCTCCCCCTTCCCGCTGACACAATCTTCCATGCAGGCTATCCTCTCGTCCGACAACTTCGATGAAAGGTAGTATTCCCTCACATATTTTATATCGAGCTTCCGCTCTCCGGCCCTCTTCATAAGGAGGCCATAATCATAGGTAAGCATCGCCTCTTGGTCCGTCGCGAGAAAGTATGCCGTATCGCCCGGGATCACCAACACATCAGCGAAGACTTCTTTTAATGTAGTATAAATAGACCTCAGGAATTTACCGAGTTCGGCATTGATATAGTTCTCGGAAGAGCCGAGTCCGAACGAGATGAGACCTGCGTCTTTTAAAGCCTTTTTGGCCTCTCTGAAAAACTCGACAGTATAGTATCTGTTGATCTGAGCCGTCAGCGGGTCGCCCAGATCGACTATTATGCAGTCATATCTTTTATCGGTATTTTTTATAAAAGATCTGCCGTCTGTGTAGTGTATATATACCTTTTGACCTTCGAGCGGCCTGTAATATTCTTCGGGAAGATGGAGCCTGGCTAAATTTAAAATCATTGGATCGAGCTCTACGTAATCGATTCTTTCTACGGGATGCTTCAAGGCCTCGCTTACAAGGCCGCCGACGCCTCCCCCCACCAGGAGAATATCTTTCGGATCACGGTTTTCGAGAAGCGCATAATGAACCCTCTCTTCCGCGTTCTGGATGTCCGGTATGGTGTAAAGGTGCAGTCCGTTATCGAAAAAAGAGGTTTGCGCGTCTTTTTTGGTAATCGCCACATTACCGTATATGGAATTTTTTGACGCTATAAGATCGTATCCTGCCCATTCTTTCGTCAGAGTATAACTCTCTATGCGGCTCCAGCCTTTGAGAGGCCACATCATAACAAGACCTGCGAGAATGAGGTTTGAGGCGGCCAGAAATAACGTCCTGGACATGACCTCCCTGGATGCGAGAGGTATGATGAGTGAACATATGATATTCAGAATGGCAAGGGCGCCCATTATCTCCAGGGAATCAAGACAGCGGATCAGGATAAAGCTCGCCAGAACGCCGCCGGCCATCGCTCCTAACGCCTCAAGGACATAGACCCTGCCTATCCTTGATGCGCCGCCGGCCGTTTGAAAATCATATATTCTGCAGGCGAGGGAAAACATAAAGCCGAGGATTACGCAAACCGGGGCAAGTATTACGAAGCCGGATATCGCCATCGGCGATAACGGTATAATCTCGCCCGGATTTATATGAAGGACGTTTTTTGTAAGCCTTATGGCGACGATACCGAGCGGAAGCAGTAACGACAAAATAATCTGGCAGGATAAAAATAGATTGAGTTTGAACTTCACCCTGTCGGCGTACCTTCCTAAAAGGCCGCTTCCGATGGCGCCCCCGGCCAGCCAGCTTGCAAGGATGAATCCGATCGATAACTCGTTGCCGTAAAATACGACCAAAAGCTCCCGTATGAAGACGATCTGCGAGGCCATGGCCGTAAAACCTATTACGATCACGGATAACGATATGATTTTTTTCATATCATAAGCCTTATGCCGAATAACACGAGAAGCGCCGCGCAGATGACCCTGAAAATAAGATCGCCGGTCTTGGATTTAAGAAGTTTTGCCGGTATCCATTTTACGATGCCTGTAAGAGCCGATATCGCGATTGCCCCGGAAAGAAGTGTCCCCATCCCGAAAGAGAAAGCGTAAGCCAGGCCGTCAACAGCGCATTTTGATAACAGAACTATGTTAAATAATATCGCCACCAGCGGCGCGCATGGCACAACACCGATCGAGAAGCCCAGAAGAAAAAAACTGGCAATACCGTATACGCTCTTGTTGAATTTCGCACATGGACAGTCCGCATGCTCTTTATAGGTAAGCAAAATGATGCCGAACGCGATAGATACCGCGCCGCCAAGCGGCTTAAAAAATATTGACAGATTTGAGTCTGTGAAATGCCTCAATACCACGCCCGACAGGCCCGCGAGATATCCGAGGACCAGATAAGCGAATAACCGTCCCGTCAAGAATACGAAGATACGAGATAAGGTTTGGCCCCAACCCCTGTGGCTTGCGGCAGCATAGGCGACTATGATGGGCGTACAGACCAGAAGGCACGGCCCGGCGATGCCGAAACTGAACCCTATTCCGAAAATCTGCAGATGCGTGATCAGCGTGTCCATATGCCGGCTATCTTATATCCGCAAAATTTACACTTCGAACCCGCGATATTATTCTCCACAACTTCGTAGCCAATTCTGCCCACTATCATCTTCCCGCAATTCGGACAATACGTATTCTCTTTGGGGTTGCCGGGAACATTTCCTACATAAACATATTTCAAACCGACGCCCCTTGCTATTTCGTATGCCATATCAAGTTTTTCCAGCGGCGTTGGCGGCAGGTTCTGCAGCCTGAAGGCCGGCATGAAACGGCTGAAATGCAAAGGCACTTCATCCCCAAGATTCTCTTTTATCCATTCACACATCGATTTAATCTCTTCAGGATCGTCATTAAGCCCGGGGATGATGAGATTCGTGATCTCGAGCCATACGCCCTGGGCCTTCACGGCCTTCAGAGTTTCAAGAACGGGTTTCAATTCCGCAAAGGCGCCCATCTTTCTATAGAATTCTTCGTTGAAACCTTTCAGGTCCACGTTCACGGCGTCCATATACATGAGAAGCTCTTTCAGCGGCTCTGGATTGATATAGCCGCAGGTATGCATACCGTTCTTCAGGCCCTTCGACCTGGCAAGTTTTGAGATATCGAGCATATATTCGTAAAATACCGTCGGCTCTGTATATGTATAAACTATGAATGGGCAGCTGTGTTTCGTGGCTGCGGCTACGACCGCTTCCGGCGGCATGTCGTAGGCGGTGACTTCATCGGGCTTCGCCTGGGATATCGTCCAGTTCTGGCAGAAGAGGCAGCGCATGTTGCAGCCCGCGACGGCTATCGAAAAGGCGTTCGTTCCGGGGAGAACGTGAAAGAATGGTTTTTTCTCTATCGGGTCCACATGAACGGCGACCGGGTTTCCGTATCCCAGCGTATATAGTATGCCGTCTTTATTCACGCGAACTGTGCATACGCCCCGCTGGCCGGAATTGATCACGCACCTGCGCGGGCATAAGACGCACTGGATAACGCTATCCTTGACCTTCTGCCAATAGCTTGCCACCCTCGGCATAGCCTTATAATTTTCTACCGCATGGGATTCGGCAATGATTGAAATTGTTAAGGAAAAAAGAAGGGTAACGAAAAGGGGCCTTTTCACCATGCGCCGACCTATTATTTTATATCGCGAAGTTCCAATTGGATCGACTGAAGCCCCTGCCAGTCATTTATGGAAGGTGTATAGGCTATATCTATGCCCGAACCTGCTTTCGGAGCTTCTATGTCGCCTTTACCGAAATTAACCGCTTCACAGGTAACCCTGTTATCGGTTACAAGCATCTTAAAACCGGACCTGCCTATCTGGCGCGGGCCGTCCTTCACTATCAGGTTGCGCGAAGCGAGTACCGGCCGCGGATTATCCTCTCCGAAGGGAGAAAGGCTCTCTATCTCGGCTATGACATCCTCGCTCAGCATATTGAGCGGCACATCCATATCGATATCCAGTTTTGGGCTGAATATTTTTTCATCAACGTCTTTCGCGGTTTCGTTATTGATCGCATCCCTGAATTCTTCTATCTTATTCTTATCTATAGTTATGCCGCAGGCCGACTCATGGCCTCCAAAACCCATCAGATGATCCTTGCACCGCAATAGATATTCGAACAGATGAAAATGCTCAATGCTGCGGCCTGAACCCCTGCCGTATTTCCCGTCCAGCGAGATAAGTATCGTGGGACGATAGTATCTATCGACTATTCTTGAAGCGACTATGCCGATCACTCCGGGATGCCATCCGGCGCTTGCCAGCACTATCACGCGGTGATGCTTGAAGTTGACCTCGCGCTCGACCTTTGAAAGCGCTTCTTCCAGGATGCCCGACTCTATCTTCTGCCTGTTCCTGTTCTCGCTGTTCAGTATGCCCGCCAGCTCTTTGGCCCGCGGCTCATCTTCGCAAAGTATCAGTTCGAGCGCCGTCTGCGGCGTGCCGACCCGCCCCATCGCGTTTATGCGGGGGCCCAGGATGAAACCGATGTGGCCGCTCGATATATCTTTTCCGGTAAGGCCTGAGGCGTCCATCAATGCCTTAAGGCCGGCCCTTTTTCTCTTATTCAGCTCTTCAAGGCCATGCCTGGCGAGGATCCTGTTCTCGCCGATGATCGGAGCGATGTCGGCTACTGTCCCAAGGCTTACAAGATCGAGGAATTCTTTCGGGTCATATGAAGTCCCTTCATACAACGCGCTCGCCAGCTTGTAAGCTATTCCTACACCCGCAAGATGCTTGAAAGGATAAGCGCATTTTTCCTGGAGCGGATTTATTACAGCATAGGCCGGCGGCATCCTGGATTCCAATATCTCGTGATGGTCTGTTACGATGACATCTATATTGAGGGAATTTGACAGCTCGATCTCCTTGAAAGAGCTTATCCCGCAGTCGACCGTGATTACGAGAGAGACGCCGTCCCTCTGGGCCTTCTTTATCGCTATCGTATTAAGGCCATACCCCTCTTCCAGGCGATTCGGTATATATGTCTCGGGCGCGGCCCCCAGATTTTTGAGGCAAAGGTATAGAAGCGCTACGCTCGTCATTCCGTCCACATCGTAATCGCCGTAGATAAGTATTTTTTCGCGGGACGATATGGCCCGCCTGATTCTGGATACGGCCTTGTCCATATCTTTCAAAAGAAACGGGTCGTGGCATGACGAAAGTGAGCACTGCATGAATGCTGAGGCGTCGGACACGCTGGCTATTCCTCTATTCAGAAGAAGCTGCGCGGTGATCTTGGAAATATTCAGATCGTGAGAGAGGGAATCCTGAAAGGCAGGATCAGAATCTTTTATTCTCCATATTCTTCTCATAGAATCTTGCGCCG
>JAPLMI010000100.1 GCA_026387115.1 Candidatus Omnitrophota bacterium
TGAGGAACTTCGGCGTTTTTAAAGTGAAGACGAGAAAACCGAGGATCGGCAGGAATCCGAAGACGGGGACGACCGTGTCGATACCGGAGAGAAAAGTTGTTACGTTCAAAGCCGGGATGGTGATGAAAAAGAAGGTGAAATAATTAAAGTTTAAAAGTTAAAAAGTTTAAAGGTTTAAAAGTTAAAATGGAGAAGATGTGACATACAAATCAGTGAAAGGTACTGCGGATATACTGCCGTCGGGCCTAGCGGGAAGCTCGGAACTTTACCAGGCGATAGAGGCGATCTCGCGGAATATTTTTCAAAGGTTCAATTATCGCGAGATAAGAACCCCTGTAATCGAAGAGAGATCGCTCTTCGTGAAAGCGATAGGGGCCGAGACCGATATTGTTACGAAGGAGATGTTCTCATTCAGGGACCGGGGCGAGCGTGAGATAGTCTTGAGGCCCGAAGGGACAGCCCCGATAGTCAGGGCATACCTTGAGGCTAATTTTCACAAACAAGACGCTTTCCAGAAATTTTATTATATCGGCCCGATGTTCAGGGCCGAGAGGCCTCAGGCCGGGCGTATGCGGCAGTTCCATCAGATAGGAGCCGAGGCGATAGGATCTATGGCCCCTGAAATCGACGCCGAGATCATCGTCCTGATGGCTAACCTGCTCGATGCGATGAAGATAAAAGGGTATAAGATACGCATAAATAACCTTGGCTGTAAAGATGATAAGGCAGGCCTTTCTAAGACGCTGCGCGGCGCCCTTGCGAAAGAGAAGAGCGTCTTGTGCGATGACTGCAAGAAGAGGCTCGAGATAAATCCTCTGCGGGTACTTGATTGCAAGAATGAATCATGCCGAAGCGTGATAAGGGGCGCTTTTAAATCGGTAAAATTTTTATGCAATAAATGCGACGGCCATTTTAAGAAAGTCCTGGGGTGCCTGGATAGCCTGGGCATCAAATATGAGCTTGATCCCTATATAGTAAGAGGGCTCGACTACTATACACAAACGGTCTTTGAGGTTACTCATCCGGAATTGGGAAGCCAGGATGCTTTAGGGGCCGGCGGACGATACGACAATCTCATAAGCGATATGGGCGGCCCTCAGCTTGGCGCCGCAGGTTTTGCGCTCGGCGTAGAGCGCATCCTGATAGTTGCGGCAAAGCAGGGAGCCACTGTGTATCCGGACGATAAATCGGTTATTTATATAGCGGCGATGGGCCAGAGCGCGAAAGAGAAGGCGTTCGAATTAATAAATTCGCTGCGCGGTATCGAATGGGGAAAGAAGGCCTCATTCGATACGGACTATGAGGATAAATCTCTCAAAGCACAAATGAGGGAGGCCGATAAGTTAGGAGCTAAGTTTGTGCTGATCATCGGCGATGACGAGATCTCTAAAGGCGAGGCTGTGCTGAGGGACATGGCGACAAAAGAACAGATCGCGGTAAAATTTTCCGATATTATCAATGCTCTAAAAGGAAAGCTATGTTAAGAACTCACACTTGCGGCCAGCTGAATGATTTGGATACAGGAAAGAACGTCGAGCTATGCGGCTGGGTCGGATCAAGGCGAGACCACGGGAACCTTATATTCATCGACCTGCGCGACGGTTACGGCCTGACTCAGATCGTTTTTAACCCGAGCCTAAAACAGGATGTGCACAGGAAGGCGGAGGAGCTCCGGCCGGAATTCGTTATTAAGGTAAAAGGCATTGTCCAGAAGAGGCCTCGCGGCACCGAAAATCCGAAGCTGGCGACGGGGCTTATCGAAGTGGCCGCCGAATCGGTCGAGATCCTTAATAAGGCCGCGACCCCGCCATTTGAGGTGAGCGACGACGTTAATGTTACCGAAGAGTCGAGGCTGAAATACAGGTATATAGATCTCAGGCGGCCGGGTATGCAAAAGGCATTGCGCCTGCGGCATAAGGTATGCAAGCTTGCCAGGGACTATTTCGACGAGCGTGATTTCGTCGAGGTCGAGACGCCGATCCTCACCAAGTCGACGCCCGAGGGCGCGAGGGATTACCTCGTTCCCTCAAGGGTCAACCCGGGGATGTTCTACGCGCTTCCCCAGTCTCCGCAATTATTCAAACAGATCCTCATGGTGTCGTCCTTCGACAGGTATTTCCAGATAGCGAAATGCTTCCGCGACGAAGACCTGCGGGCCGACAGGCAGCCCGAATTCACCCAGTTTGACATCGAGATGTCGTTCGTGACGGAAGAGGACATATTCGAGATCTCGGAGGGCCTGATGAATAAGATATTCAGCCAGACGATAGGTTATGACCTGAAACCGCCGTTTCCCCGGCTTAAATACGCCGAGGCGATGTCGCGTTTCGGATGCGACAAGCCCGATACGAGGTTCGGGTTGGAACTTGCCGAGATAACCGATATCGTGAAAAATTGCCGGTTCAAAATATTCCAGGACGTTCTGAAGAAGAAGGGGCGGGTCATAGCCATAAACGCGAAAGGCTGCGGCTCGTACTCGCGCGGCCAGCTGGATGAGCTGATAGAATTCGTGAAAGATTACGGCGCGAGGGGCCTGGCGAATTTCAAAGTCGAAAAAGGCGCGCTCGCCTCGCAGATCGATAAATTCTTCTCGAAAGACGAGCTCGCTGGCGTTAAAGAGCGCCTCGCGGGCGTTGACGGGGATATGATATTCATAGTCGCCGACAGCGAGCGGATCGCATACGATTCGATGGCGGCTATCAGGAAGCTCTTCGGCAAGCGTCTCGACCTGATAGATGAGAAGAAGTTCAATTTCGTGTGGATAACGGATTTTCCGCTTTTCAAATACAATGACGAAGAGAAGAGATGGGAATCGGAACACCATCCTTTTACGTCCGTCCATCCGGACGACGTCGGGCTTTTGGAAAAGGGCGAGCGCCTCCACGACATCAGGTCAAGGTCCTACGACCTCGTCGTAAACGGCGCGGAGATAGGGTCGGGGAGCATAAGGATACACGAGCGAAAACTTCAGGAACTGATCTTTAAGACCATAGGAATAGGCGATGACGAAGCGGCCTTGAGGTTCGGGTTTCTGCTCGACGCGTTCAAGTACGGCGCCCCGCCTCACGGCGGCATCGCGTTCGGATTGGACAGGCTCATGACGTTGTTGCTGGGCTGCGAGTCGATAAGGGACGTGATCGCGTTTCCGAAGACGCAGAAGGCATTCTGCCCGATGACGAACGCGCCGTCTCCCGTGGACGAAAAACAGCTCGACGAATTGAACATCAAGATAAAGAAGTGAAGAAAATACGAATTCTCAACCTGCACAAGAAATACAGGCTGAACGAGCCTCTGATAAAAAAAGTAATTCGGCGGATTCTTAAATTCTGCGGCAGGCGTAAAAAAATAGAGCTCGGATTTGTTTTTTTAGGTGACAAGGCGATAGCGGCTGTCAATAAAAGATATAAATTTGAAGGCAGCCCGACAGATGTCCTCAGTTTCGATCTTGACGCGGCAGGGGAAATTTTCATATCGCTGGACAGGGCGCTTCGGAACTCGAGGATCTTCGGGACGAAATTTGAAGACGAGATAACCCTTTACGTTATACACGGCATTCTCCATCTGTCCGGCTATGACGACGAAACCCCTCGGGACAAGCGGCGGATGTCGAAAAAACAGGATGAGATTTTAAAATACTTGTGGAAGAAAGAAAATTTGTCGAAAGTTTTAACGCCGCGGTAGAAGGATTTATTTACGTCCTCAAGACCGAGCGCAATATGCGGATCCATTATCTGGCCGCGTTCTTTTTTATCCTCCTCGGCATTTACCTCAACTTCACATATTTGGAGATAATCGCGTTATCGATTACGATAAGCCTGGTCCTGGCGAGCGAGATGATCAATACGGCGATAGAGCATATCGTTGATATGGTGAAGGCCGAGCTCGATCCTATCGCGCGGATCATAAAAGATATAGGGGCCGGCGCCGTCCTGATAACGTCCATTAACGCGGCCATCGTCGGATACATATTGTTTTCGAAGAAGCTTCCGTTCGACGTAGCCCTGGCGATGGAGAACGTCCGAAAGTCGCCGTGGCATGTTACGTTCATAGCGCTCATCCTCGTCTTCGGGGTGAGCATTATAGGAAAACTTATATTTCATAAAGGGACCCCCTTGCGGGGCGGTATGCCGTCGGGGCACGCGGCGATAGCCTTTTCGATATGGACGGTGATAATATTTTTGACCAGGAATTCTATCGTGATCGCGCTTTCGTTCCTGATGGCGTTCCTGATAGCGAGGCACAGGATCAAGGATTCTGTGCATACTTTCTGGGAAGTTTTTGCCGGCGCCGTCCTCGGCATACTTCTTACTACAGTGGTGTTTCAGGTCTTCCGTTAAAACCATGGCCATCCAGAAATCCGAAGGCATTATCCTGCGTAAACAAGATTTGCGCGAGACGAGCCTTATATTGAATATTTACACCAGGGATTTCGGCAAAATAAAAGGCATAGTCCGCGGCGTGCGCGGTTCGCGCGCTCAGGGCCTCGCTGTCGGCGGCGGGAGCCTTGAGGTATTTGCCCATGACGAAATCGTTTTCTACGAGAGAAAGCAAAGCGATATCTATACCGTATCCCAATGCGACCTTCTCGATTTTTTTTATCCGATAAGAGGATCCCTCGAAAAATTAGCCTACGCCAGCTATATAGTGGAACTCGTAGATTCCGTCACGGCGCTCGGCGATAAAAATATAGAAGTCTTCGATCTATTATTGAATAGCCTGAAACTTCTCTCCGGAGAGTCCAGCTCGCGCCGCGTGACGAGGATATTTGAGATAAAACTTCTGCATCTTCTCGGGCTCATGCCTACGCTTGAACTTTGCGCTTCCTGCGGCCTCCGGGTTGACGCATCCGCCAGGTTCAGTTTCAGGCACGGCGGCCTTATATGCGGGGCATGCCTTGCCTCCGATAACCAGGCGCGCCCCATCTTGCAGGGGACGGTGAAATTTATAGAGCACATCAGGACATCGCCGTTCGAAAAGGTAGCGCGGGTCAAGGTCGCCTCCGAGGTGGGCAGGGAGCTCGAGGGGATCTTAAGAAAATTCCTCGATTTTCACATCGAACGCCGCCTCAAGACGCTTGAATTTTTGAAGGAGATCGAGAAGTAAAATTTTTCTAACTCATTTTGCTTGATTTTCGCGCGAAGGCATGTTAAGATAGCAAAAATTACGGAGTTATCTAAGTTTATGCAGCCCAAACCGGATGTAATGGATAAAATTACCTCGCTTTGCAAGAGGCGGGGATTCATCTTCCAGTCGAGCGAGATATACGGCGGCCTTGCCAACACGTGGGATTATGGCCCTTATGGCGTGGAGTTAAAGAAGAACGTCAAAGAGGCATGGTGGAGGGCCAACGTCTATGAGCGTGACGATATTTTTGGAATAGACTCTGCCATATTGATGCACCCTAAAATCTGGGAGGCATCCGGCCATCTCAAAAGTTTCGCGGATCCTTTTATGAAGTGTACTGCATGCTCAAAATTTTTTAGGGCTGACAAAATTTGGGATGAAATTTGGAATAGCGCGTGGTTTACTTCTCTCAAAGAGACGATGATGGGGGATAAAGACACCTCTTACCTGTTCCGGTGGGCTAAGGGGGAGGGGAAAAGCCTGGCGTCCAATCTGGCGCTCGTTAAAGAACCCGAAGTCACCATCTCATGGATAGTCGATCTGCATTATAAATTCAAAGGCATAGATTTCGATTTTAAGACTTTCGTTGGCAGAATAGCTTCTTCCCAGAGCGGAGTATCTCAAACCCCTTGCCCTGACTGCGGCTACCCGCTTCCGCAAAATTCAATGTCAGCGAATTTAATGCTGGAGACTCTT
>JAPLMI010000204.1 GCA_026387115.1 Candidatus Omnitrophota bacterium
CTCTTTCAGCCATAAAGAAAGGGTATTCATTTGTCATATTGAGTGACAGAGGCGCCGATGAAAAACACGCCGCCATACCTAGCCTTCTTGCTGCGGCGACTCTGCACCAGCACCTGGTCAATAAATCCGCGAGAACCCATATAGGGATTATGATCGAGAGCGCTGAGCCCAGAGAAGTTCACCATTTCGCGCTTCTCTTCGGATACGGCGCAGATTGTATCAACCCTTATCTTGCCTATGATGCGGTGCGATATCTGGCAAGAGAAGGTGAATTAGAAATAGGCCAGGATGATGCGGTTCGCAATTATCGAAAAGCCGTCAATAAGGGAATATTGAAAATACTTTCAAAGATGGGAATATCGACTTTGCAAAGTTACCGTGGTGCCCAGATATTCGAAGCCCTTGGCCTGAATGACGAGGTTATAGAGAGGTCTTTCACCGGAACATCATCGCGAATAGGAGGGGCGGGATTTGATGTGATTGCAAAGGAAACGCTATTACGTCACAAGTCCGCCTATCCTGATAGAGGCGAATCCTTTGAGCCGGATCTTTCCAGCGGGGGAATCTATCAGTGGAAAAGGGACGGGGAGTATCATCTGTGGAATCCCGAGTCCATAGCGCTACTACAGGATTCTGTAAGGAGCGGCGACTACAAAAGATATAAAGAATTTGCTCGACTAATAAACGATCAGACAAGCCACCCCACTACGTTACGGAGTCTTTTTAAATTTGCCGAGGGAAAGACGATTCCAATGGAGGAGGTTGAGTCGGCGGATGAGATAGTTAAAAGGTTCGTGACTGGAGCTATGAGTTTTGGCTCGATCAGCAAGGCGGCGCATGAAACGCTGGCCATCGCTATGAATAGACTGGGCGCCAAATCCAATACAGGGGAAGGCGGAGAAGATCCTGCGCGTTTTACTCCGCTGGCAAATGGGGATTCCAAAAGAAGCGCGATAAAACAGGTAGCGTCGGGCAGGTTTGGTGTTACGATAAATTATCTTGTTAATGCCGATGAATTGCAGATAAAAATTGCGCAGGGCGCAAAGCCGGGTGAGGGAGGGCAGCTTCCCGGCTATAAAGTGAGCGAGATAATAGCGAAGACAAGATACACGACGCCAGGCGTTACTCTGATTTCGCCTCCGCCTCATCATGATATATATTCGATCGAGGATCTAGCGCAGCTTATCTTTGATCTTAAAAACGCCAACCCCAAGGCCCGTGTCAGCGTAAAGCTAGTATCGGAGATCGGCGTAGGCACTGTAGCCGCCGGTGTAGCGAAAGGCCACGCCGATATGATACTGATTTCAGGAGGTGATGGCGGAACAGGCGCTTCCCCGCGCAGCTCCATTATGCACGCCGGCCTTCCGTGGGAGCTCGGCCTTTCTGAAACACACCAGACCCTTGTATTGAATAACCTACGGTCACGTGTCAGGCTTCAGGCCGATGGCCAAATGAGAACAGGCCGTGATGTTGCCATAGCGGCAATGCTGGGCGCGGAGGAATACGGTTTTTGCACTTCAGCGCTCGTGGTTATAGGATGCGTCATGTTGAGGCATTGCCACTTAAATAACTGCGCGGTGGGGATAGCGACTCAGGACCAGATTTTGGAGGACAATTTCAAAGGCAAGGTCGAATATCTTATAAGATATTTTCACTTCGTCGCCGAAGAGCTGAGAGAGATAATGGCAAACCTCGGCGTGCGGACCGTCAATGATTTAATAGGCCGGACGGATCTTCTCAAGATAAATAACAGCATCTTGCCCTGGAAAGCAAAGAGCATAGACTACTCCAAAATTCTTTATAAACCGGCCGTTTCAGAGGATGTTGGCATATTCTGTCAGGTAAAGCAGAATCATGCGACGAGCGATGTCATGGATGTCGCCTTGATGAAGTTAGCGGAGCCCGCCCTTAAAAGGACCAAAGCCCTAAAGATCGATATGGCTATCGCGAACACCGATCGCGCTACAGGAGCGATGCTTAGCGGAGAGGTCTCGAGGCGCTACGGTGAAGACGGTCTCCAGGAAAACGCTATCCATTGCAAATTCAAAGGCATCGCCGGACAAAGCTTCGGCGCTTTTCTGGCGAAAGGAATTACTTTTGAACTCGAAGGAATGGCGAATGACTATGTAGGCAAAGGTATTTCCGGCGGGAAGATGATCATATATCCCCATAGGGAGTCAACCTATGAGCCATGTGAGAATATCGTAATCGGAAATACGACTTTTTATGGCGCTATATTAGGCGAAGCTTACATAAATGGCATGGCCGGAGAGCGTTTTTGCATCAGGAACTCAGGCCTTTACGCCGTTGTCGAAAGTGTCGGCGACCATGGCTGTGAGTATATGACGGGCGGAAGAGTAATAGTTTTGGGAAAGACGGGTAGGAATTTCGCCGCCGGCATGTCTGGCGGGATAGCCTACGTGTATGATATAGAGAATATTTTTGAAAACAAATATAATTCAGAAATGGTAACTCTCGAAAAAATTGAAGAGGACGATAAGGATCTTATAAAACGCTTATTAAATAACCATTATAGATATACAAAGAGCGCTAAAGCCAGAAAGGTGTTGGAGGACTTTGACGAAGAGATTAAACATTTTGTAAAAGTAATGCCCATAGAATATAAGCGTATTTTGGAGGGCAAAGGAATAGAGGAGAAAGAAGGATTGGCGGAGGTGTTGGATGGGTGATCCAAAAGGTTTCTTAAAATATAAGAGACAAGCCGCCGCTTATAGGCCTGTGTGCGAGCGCATAAAAGATTATAGTCCTGTTTTCACTCGCCGTTCAAATAAAGAATCCCAAGAGCAGGCCTCAAGGTGCATGGATTGCGGGACTCCGTTCTGCCATTGGGGTTGTCCCATTGGAAGCTATATTCCAGAATGGAACGATCTCGTATTTACAGGTCAATGGAGAAAGGCTTTCGAACTATTAGACCAAGCGAATAATTTTCCTGAAATTACAGCCAGGATATGTCCGGCACAGTGCGAATATGCATGCGTTTTAGGTATAAATGACGACCCAGTGACTATAAGGGAGAATGAACTCGCGATAGCTGAACGTGCTTTTGAAATGGGTTTTATAAGACTTCATCTGCCGCATACTCGCACAGGTAAGAAAGTCGCCATTATAGGCTCGGGGCCAAGCGGGTTATCCTGCGCCTCACAGTTAAATAAAGCAGGCCATGAAGTAACAGTCTTTGAGCGCGATGCCTTAGTCGGAGGCCTGCTTCGTTACGGTATACCAGATTTTAAACTAGAAAAATGGGTTGTGGACAGGCGCGTTAATATTTTGAGCGACGAGGGTATCAAGTTCAGAACGAGTCTTAACGTCGGAGACGATTATTCGGTTTCCAGGCTGCTTAAAAATTTTAACGCTATCTGCCTTGCGGGAGGCTCGCGTGTTCCGCGAGATTTGAATATAGAAGGCAGAGAATTGAGCGGCATATATTTTGCGATGGATTACCTTGTTCAAGCTAATAGGAGGGTAGCCGGCGAAAGGATCCCGCATAATAAATTAATCGATGCCAGAGGCAAGAAGGTGCTGGTGATAGGAGGCGGCGATACCGGTTCCGACTGTGTGGGAACTGCTAATAGACAAGGCGCTTCATGCGTCGTTCAGATAGAACTTCTTCCCAAACCTCCCGAATGCCGAACCGATGACTATCCTTGGCCTGGTTATCCCATGTTGTTAAAAACTTCCACAAGCCACGAAGAGGGCACGGTCGGGCGAAAATGGTCGGTCTTGACAAAGAAATTTATAGGAAAAAGCGGAAATGTCGAAAAGATACTATGTGCACAGGCTGGGGGAAGTGAGTTTGAGATAGAAGCGGATTTAGTGATACTTGCCATAGGTTTTACACAGCCTGAGAAGAAGGGGCTCATTACAGAATTAGAGTTAAGGTTGGATGATCGCGGCAATATAAAGACCGACAACTTTTTCATGACATCGAAAAAAGGAATTTTTGCCGCTGGCGATATGAAAAGGGGCCAGTCTCTTGTTGTTTGGGCGGTTTCTGACGGCCGCCGTGCCGCGCATTATATCGACAGCTATCTTATGGGCTCGACACGCCTGCCAGATGTATAAGATATCAAAAAAGGTTACCAAAACGATATTGTTTTTACTTGTATAATACAGAGGCATTAGGTTTAAGCATAAGCACAGTGTAAGTGCTTTTGGTGAACAAAGGCGTTCTTGGCCCGATTATCAAAGGGCTCAAAAGAACGCCGTTTTTGTTTATTTTTTTTATCCGGCAGTGCTCAAAAATTAAGCAAGGCGGATTTTATGGAAAGCATGAGTTACGAACAACAGATAAAAGCCTTATCTAAGATAAGCAAAGCCATTGCCTCGGAGTTATATTTAGAAGATATCCTCCGCCTCATTGTAGCCGTCACAGCTCAGCTTATGGGATCGAATATATGTTCCCTAATGCTTTTAAATGAAAAGACAAAAGAGCTCGCAATCCGAGCCACGCAGAGTATAAGCGAAGAATATAACAAAAAACCACCGCTAAAGATAGGAGAGGGCATTGCGGGCAAGGTTGTCAAAGAAAACAAGCCCATAGCCGTTAAAGACGTTACGAAGGAGAAGGAATATAAGTACGGCGACATTGCGAAGAAAGAAGGATTGAAATCGCTTCTATGTGTCCCGTTGGCAATAAAAGATAAGGTGATAGGCGTGATCAACTGCTACACTCCTGAGCCGCACGACTTTACAGAAACCGAAATAGATGTCCTTACCTCAATAGCGAGCCAGGCGGCGATAGCCATAGAGAACACGGAACTTATGGTCAAAAGCCGGGTTATACAAGAAGAACTAGAAACACGCAAAAGAATCGAGCGGGCCAAAGGCATTCTCATGAAGAGTGAAGGATTATCTGAAGAAGAAGCCTATCTTAAACTTCAGAAGTACAGTATGGATCACCGTAAGTCGATGAGAGAAGTTGCCGAGGCGATAATAATGGCAGCTGACATGAAAAAATCGAAATAGTTATGGTTGATTCTTATGGATACACTAGATAAAAAAGAATGGGAGAAATCTAAGTTGCTGACCGAAGCTATTCTAGAAATCGAGGATTTCTTTCTACATGAAAAGGAGGGGAGACTATATGATTTCTTAGTAGACGTAATCGAAAAACCGTTAATTGAGAATTTATTGGTTAAGACGGAAGGGAATCAGCTTAAAGCGGCAAAGATATTAGGGATAAACCGCAATACCCTTCACGCCAAGATAAAGAAACTGGGAATCGATGTGGGATATTTTAAAAACGAAAGGAGAGTAAGATGAATTTGCAAAGGCCGAACGGAAATGACGCGACAAGAACCGTAAATCGCTCAAGGAGTGTTGTGCCCGGCTCAGGTATATGCTCGCGATGTATCGATGGATGCAAGGGAAATTGCGAGGTATTTAAGGCCTCATTTAGAGG
>JAPLMI010000072.1 GCA_026387115.1 Candidatus Omnitrophota bacterium
AAATACATGGTTAAGGGTTTTTTAGGGCCGTTCTTATGGTGCCTTTTTTTATTCACCATAATGGCTGTGATCATAGACATATTTTCCTTCATCGACAATATCGTAAAGTTCAAGATACCCCTCTCCTCGATAGCCGCTTTCTACATATATTATTCGCCGACTATAATACTGCAGGTGACGCCGATGGCGGTCCTCCTCTCGACGATATTCGTGCTTTCCAACCTTAATAAACATAACGAGATAATCGCGATGAAATCGAGCGGCATAAGCCTGTGGAGGATACTGGCGCCGATACTTATATTGGGCGCGATCATAAGCCTCGGCGTATTTACCATCAATGACAAGATTATACCGATAAGCTCCAGGGTATCGAGCGTCATAAGGCGCGATGAACTCGAAAAAGAGAAGCGAAAAACCATGCAGTCGAGGGTCATCGAAAACGTCGCGGTATACGGAGCGGGAAACAGGATCATATTCGCCAGAAACTATGATACCGAAAAGAAGACGCTCGGGGACATCATAATTCACGAACATGATAAACAGGAAAACCTCATTTCGAAGATCACCGCCCAGAGCGGCGCCTGGACCGGAGGGGGCTGGAAGTTCTATAAAGTGATAATGTGGAGGATAGATAACGCCGGAAGGATACTGGGCGATCCGCAATTCTTCGAGGAGAAGGAAATTTCTTTAAGGGAAAGGCCCGCCGATTTCGCGAACAGGGAGTGGCGCTCGGATTACTTAAGCTATAAACAGCTGAATAATTATATAAAGAATTTCAGGGGGACGAGCGCCGGGCTCGTCAAGAGTCTTCTCGTGGACCTGCATTATAAGATAGCGTTTCCGCTGATAAGCCTTATCATCATATTGATAGGGGCGCCGTTCGCCATTGTAACGACGCGCGGCGGAGTCCTGATAGGCATGGGCATGTCTATCGCCATAGGGCTTGGCTACTACGCCTTCATAGCGATAAGTATAGCGTTCGGTAAAGCCGGAATGCTTCCGCCGATAGTCTCGGCGTGGTTGGGAAATGTGGTATTCGCGGCTATCGGGATAGCTTTGATCAATAAGAGGGCCTAATCCGCGCCTTCCGCGCTGATCTCGATCTTCTTGCCAACTTCGCGTTTTCTGGAAATCACCCTTTTAAGCACGGTGTGCTTCGATACGAGTTCTTTCGTATCCTTCACGTTCAATTTTTCGAAGAGGAATTCGAACTTCGCTTCGATCTCTTTGGCGATCTCGCCTCTCGTCTGGGCGGGAAGCCCCATAATATTTTTTTTGAAAGGACCGAGCGCTTTTTTCCTCGCGCTGTAGATGAACTGTTCTTCCGTCTGGTCGGCCTTTAACTCGGCGGCCAGATTCTTTTTTATCCAATCGTACATCCCCTCTTTCAATTCTTTCGGAAAATGTTTCGATTCATAGACCATATTCTGGAATTCGGTCGCCAGATGCACCTCCGCCGTTTCGACTTCCGGGAATTTGCCGAACGCCTCGGCCGGAAGGGTCGACGCCCCGTGCTGGACCGCGCCGGCGAGGCCGTAGGTCAGGCGCGCTATCCCGGAAAGGTTCTTCAGCGTATCGAAATCCAATTTCACCTTGGCGATCGTCCCGTCCGGAAGCACTACGCCGCCGTGGGATGTGCCCGTCTGGATACTGATCTTGGATATGCCGCACCGCCCTTTGCGCAGACGGTCGTTATAGCCTTCCATGAACGCCTTCAGGTCTTCCGGCGTCGAGTTCTGATGCCCGACCTCGCCTATCTCCCCGCCGACTGAGACCTCTATCCCGCGCGGCTGTATCTTTCTGATGAAATTCGTCAACTGCGCGCAAACCTCGTAATTTGCCTCCTGCTGTTTCCTGATAGTGGGCTTCGACAGGTCGACGAGCGTCGAAGAGTCGATATCTATATTATAAAATCCGGCCTCGATTGCGTGGACTATCAGGTCCTTTAAGCTGTTTAACTCTTTCTCGGGGTCTTCTTTATAGGCCTTTGCGTTCGCCTGAAAATGGTCGCCCTGGACGAAGACCGGCCCCTGCCAACCCTCTTTCACGGCCGCCGCAAGCACTACGGCCGTATATTCCAATGCCGGCTGGTTTGTATACGCCATTTCGGATTTCGCGATCTCGAATATGAACGCCCCGGCGTTATTAATCTTCGCGCATCTGAATATCGCCTTCGCGAGGTCGTACGTCAATACCCGCAAGTTTATCGCGGGCACCGTGAAGTTCGCGGGGGTGAGCCCTTTCCCGCGCGCGAGATAAAATTCGTTTATGCTGGAAAGATATACTCCCTTCTTGTACGCGATGTCGGTAATTTTTTTCGCGATCTTCTTCTTATCGTCGATGTTATCGTTCAAAACCAGGTCCAGAACCAGCTTATCCATGTCAATAGGCGCTCTTCCCATCGCTACGCTACTCTCCTTTCTACGTCCCTAATTCCCAGCTCTCCAAGTATTTCTTCTGCTCTTCCGTAAGAGTATCGATCCTGATGCCGAGAGATTCGAGCTTAAGCTTGGCGATATTCTTGTCTATGAACTCAGGCACCTTGTACAC
>JAPLMI010000212.1 GCA_026387115.1 Candidatus Omnitrophota bacterium
AGGGCCATATATACCTATGTCAAGACCTACATGACGGACGATATCCTCGCGAAAGTCGACCGCGCCAGCATGGCGAACTCTCTCGAGGTGCGGGCGCCGTTCCTCGATACGGAATTTGCCGAATACGTATGCAGCATACCGAGCTCCGCAAAGCTCAAAAATTTCAGGACGAAGATGATATTGAAGAACGCGCTTAAAGGCAAGCTGCCCGACGAGACATTGAATAAATCCAAGCAGGGTTTTGCGGTCCCCGTGGCGAAATGGCTGAAGGAAGATCTGAGGACGCTTTTATTCGAGGCGTTCGACAGGAAGAAGATAGAGCGCGAGGGGCTATTCAACTATTCTTACATAAGGAAGCTTAGGGACGAGTTTGTCGCGAACAAAAACGATACGAGGAAAGAAGTTTGGGCGCTATTTATGTTCGAAATGTGGTATGATAAATGGATGTAAATTTTTCTGAAAGGCGAGGGATGAGAGAGAAGATTCTGAATGACATAAAGAGCGCGCTTGAGAAGGGGAATAGGGAAGGCGTTGTCAAGCATACCAAGGCGGCGGTCGATGCGGGTATTGAGATACGGGATATCCTCAATAACGGTTTAATCGCCGGGATGGAGATAATTGGCAACAAGTTCAAGGCGAACGAAGTTTTTATCCCCGAAGTCCTCATATCTGCCAAGGCGATGCATGCCGGAATGAGCCTGCTCGAACCTCATTACGTAAAATGCGGGATAAAACCGATAGGCAAGGTCGTCATAGGGACCGTCAAAGGCGACCTTCACGACATAGGTAAGAATATAGTAAGCATGATGCTGAAAGGCGCCTGTTTTGCTATTGAGGACTTCGGCATAGACGTACCTCCGCAGAAATTTGTGGACGCCGCGAAAGTCGGCGATGTGGACATAATCGCGATGTCGGCCCTTCTTACCACATCGATGAACGCGATGCGCGAGACGATAAACGCGTTGAAAAATTCGGGGCTCCGTGATAAAGTGAAAGTGATGGTCGGCGGCGCGCCGATCACTCAGGAGTTTGCCGATTCTATCGGCGCCGACAGTTATGCCAGGGATGCCGCGGTCGCCGTCGATAAAGCGAGAGAATTGCTCAGTAAAGGTTAGGCACATGCCAATTTTTCCCAGGAAACCGAAGTACACGATAGTCAAGGTCGCTAAGAAGAGGGATATCCCCGATGACCTCTGGACGAGGTGCGAGGAATGCAGCGAACTTATCTATAATAAGAAACTTGATGAAGCCTTGCGCGTCTGCCCGAAGTGCAGCTTCCACTTTACTCTCGGAGCGCGCGAACGCATAAATCTCCTTATCGACGAAGGCTCATTCGTAGAGATGGACGCCGATATGGAGACTCTCGACCCGCTTAATTTAAGGAAAAGATAAAGAAGGACCAGGAGCTTACCAATTTAAAAGAAGCGGCCGTTACAGGCGAAGGGGCAATTAACGGCGATCATGTCATATTCGGCGTGACGGACTCGAGGTTCATAATGGGGTCGATGGGTTCGGTCGTCGGTGAGAAGCTTACGAGAGCGATCGAGCGCGCCACCGAAAAACGCCTTCCTTTAATAATAGTCTCAGGCTCCGGCGGCGGGGCAAGGATGTACGAAGGGCTCTACTCCCTTATGCAGATGGCAAAGACCTCAGCCGCTCTAGGGCGGCATGACAAGGCAGGCCTACTTTTCATATCGGTGCTGACCAATCCCACGATGGCCGGGATCATGGCGAGCTTCGCGTCTTTAGGCGATATCATAATAGCCGAGCCCAAGGCATTGATCGGATTCACCGGACCCAGGGTAATAGAGCAGACGATAAGGCAGAAGCTTCCGCACGGTTTCCAGAAATCGGAATTTTTGCTGAGCCACGGCCTCATAGACATGATCGTGCACAGGAAGAATATGAAGGAGACCCTGTCGAGGCTCATAAATCATTTTTAGTTGCTTAATACTTAAATCATGTTAAAATATTAAACTCTATGGCGCAAGTAAGCTTAAATAATGTATCAAAGGTCTTTTCCGGCAACGTATGGGCGATACGCGATATTAATTTAGGTATCGAGAACAAGGAATTCATAGTATTCGTCGGCCCGTCAGGCTGCGGCAAATCCACGACGCTGCGCATAATCGCGGGCCTTGAAGAAGCGAGCGCCGGCGATGTTTACATCGGCGATCAGCTCGTAAACGACGTCCCGCCCAAAGACAGAAACATCGCGATGGTCTTCCAGAATTACGCGCTCTATCCCCACATGTCCGTCTACGATAACATGGCGTTCGGCCTCCGGTTAAGAAAATACCCGAAAGCGGAAATCGATACCCGGGTCAAGGAAGCCGCCACGATATTGGGAATAGAGAAACTCCTTCACAGGAAACCCCGTGAGCTTTCCGGCGGCCAGCGCCAGCGTGTCGCCGTGGGGTGGGCGATCGTCAGAAAGCCGCTCGTCTTCCTGTTCGATGAACCGCTCTCGAATCTTGACGCGAAGATGCGCGTCCAGATGAGGATGGAGATCAAGAAGCTGCACATAAGACTGCAGACGACGATGATATACGTCACGCACGACCAGACTGAAGCCATGACGATGGGTGACCGTATAGTCGTGATGAAGGACGGCGTTATTCAGCAGATAGCCGATCCGATAAAGCTTTATGATAATCCCGCTAATAAGTTCGTGGCCGGCTTTATAGGCTCACCACCGATGAATTTCGTTAACGGTGTAGTGACAAAAAACGAGAACAAAATGTATTTTAATGAGGGAAAATTCCAGGTCAGGA
>JAPLMI010000068.1 GCA_026387115.1 Candidatus Omnitrophota bacterium
TCCCTGTTGTCAAGTGGCAGAAGATCGAGTATAGTTACAACGAGGATGAAGACAAGATAGAAGACGAGGTCGTGGGGGCCTTCGCGCAATATCCCATAAAGCTGGCCTGGGCCATAACTATTCATAAGAGCCAGGGCCAGACTTTCGATAAGGTCATAATCGACCTGGGGCATGGCGCGTTTACTCACGGCCAGCTATATGTCGCATTGAGCAGGTGCACTAGGCTTGATGGCATAAGGCTTAAGCGGCCGGTGACCCCGAGCGACGTCATATTTGATCGGCGTATCTATGAGTTCAAGGATCGGTTCGCCGGCTTATTTTAATAGGTAAGAGAAAATGAAGATATCGCGGCCATTGGTGATCCTGGATCTGGAAACTACCGGCACATGGGTCGAAAAAGACAAGATCGTTGAAATAGGCTTGATTAAACTTATGCCGGACGGGACAAGGCTGGATTATATAAAACGCGTCAATCCGGGCATGCCGATTCCGCCGAACGTTACCCGCATCATCAACATCACGGACGCCGATGTCAAAGATAAACCGCGTTTTGGAACAATAGCGAAGGAAGCCCTATCATTTTTAGGAGATTCCGACCTTGCCGGTTTTAATATTCTGAGGTTTGACCTGCCTTTATTGGAGCGCGAATTTTATGATGCTAACTTTAATTTTCATTGGCGCGACCGCGATGTTTATGACACGCAAAAGATATATCATATACACGAAAAAAGGGATCTGATGGCCGCCTACCTTCTTTATTGCGGTAAAAAACTTGAGAATGCGCATTCCGCCCTGGGCGACGCCGAAGCCGCTATGGATATACTTGATGCGCAGGCAGGGAAATATGGGTCGACAGAATTAGGTATGGAATCTTTAAAAGATATCGACTATGAACGCTCAAGCGATTACTTTGATAAAGGGCGAAAGTTTTGCTGGTGGAACGGCCAGCTTTATCCTACATTCGGCAAGCATGGGAAAAAGAAACATATAAAAGATATCGCAAAGGACGATCGTGAATATTTAGAATGGATGCTGACCAAGGACTTTGAGGATGAGGTCAAGGCGATGATACAAAAGGCGCTCGACGGCCAATTCCCGGAACCTCCGGATAAGTTACGTAAAAAATAAAAAAGTATGATTTTGTGCTACCCAGCTTGTAAATCTCATGATATACTCTAATTGGGAAGTTAGGGAATTAAAAAGGAGACATATTTTTTTTGAGCAGTTAATAAAAAATTTTAAAAAGTTCAGGAGGCTGCCGTGAAAAAGATAAACCTCTTGATAATAATCTTAATTGGCGCGATTACCCTGGAAACGGGGGGACTAACGGCAAATGTAGTTACGCCGATTGCAATGGTTAAGTCTTACGCTGCGGGAGTTGCAAGTTATTATTCTTACGAATGCGCGGATCTACCGATGGCGAACGGAAGACCATTTGATCCGGGAAAGAAGACCTGCGCAAGCTGGTCCTATAAATTCGGAACCGTTTTAGCGGTGAAGAGCATGGATACAGGCCGGTCGACAGAGGTGATCGTTACCGATAGAGGGCCGAATAAAAGGCTCGTAAAAGAAGGCGGGATCATAGACCTTTCCAAAAGGGCTTTCCAGGATATCTGCAGCCTTGAGCAAGGCCTCACCCGCGTTATCGTAACAGTCAAGAAGTAAATTTTTTGTTTTGACATTCCCACCAAAAATGTTGTAAAATGCCACTGTATTTATATAAAAGGTCCTTCAGCGGCTACAATGCTCCTGTTCGTCGCATTGTTTAACGTCGCTTCAGGATCAAACTTACTTCGTAAGTTTGGAGGTTCAATATGCTAGAGATCGGTTTGATCAATATCGCTGCTTTTTTCGTCATCATCGGCGTGTGCCTTATATTTATCGCGGCATGGATAATAAAATCTGAATCAAGAATAAATATCTGCAAGGAAGAGATCGCCCGGCTCAAAAACCAGGCGGCGAGCCTGGAAAGGGAAAAATCCGGCCTTGTGGAAAAGCTATCCTCCCAGGAGATCGCTCCTGCCGAATCGGCGGTTTTCCCAGGCTCGAACCTCGAGACGAGGGAAGCGCTCAACAGGAACGAATCCCTCGAGGCCGAGAACAAAAAGCTGAAGCTCGAGTTGAGCGAAGCCAAAAAATCTCTCGAAGAAGTCTATAAGGCCCTCAGCGCCTGAAGGTGAAGATTTAAATGAGCAGAATCACAAAAATGTTAAAAAAGCCCGCCGAAAAAAAAGAAGCTGTCACCGAACAGATCGAGCCCGACTTTCAGAACCTCGAAGTAAGCGATATAAGGAAGAAACTGTTTGAGAAGATAAGAGAAAGACAGGCCTCTCCCGGCCCGAAGAAACCCGTAAGCCTTAAAGGGTTTTCTCCCGAAGAGGGCCTTCTCAACATAATACAGGATGAGGAAGAAAAGAAGGCCCAGCCATTCCCCAAACCTAAAAAACCGCATGATGAGCATCTGCACGAAACATCCGGCCTCGAGCTGGAAAATAAAAAGCTTGCGAAACTGCAGGAAGAGGCCCTTAAGGAGATGGACACGCTCCGTTCGCAGCTGGAGGAAAAGAATAGGGCGGTATCGGAACTGCAATCCAAGCTTACCGAAGACCCGGAACAGCTGAAAAAAGAGAAAGAAAAGACGGCCGCGAATATCGAATCGCTCAGATCGAAGCTTTACGCGGCTACCAAGGAGCTAAAGGAGCAGTCCGACCGCTTATCGCAGCTCGAGGAGATGCTGAAAAACCGGGAGAAAAGGCTTGCCGACAGCGATAAACACTTTAAAAAGATCGAGTCGGAAAGGGACGGGTTGGGCGAAAAACTGGCAGCCGCCGAAAACCGGGCAAAGGAACTGGAAGATAAATTGTCGCAACTAGAATCCGAAATTGCTTCGAAGGATAAGATGTTGGAAGAGTCCGACAGGGCCCGCAGCAAAAATATAGAGATGGCGAAAAAAGAGCTTACGCTGCAGATGCAGGCGCTGGAGCGGGAAAAGAGATCGCTTGAGGGCAAGATATCGCAGTTTGCCGTCGAGATGGAGGCGAAGAATAAGCGCCTTGACGAGAGCGAGGGCTCGCATAAAGAGCTGGAAGAGACGGTGAAAGAAGCCGCGCTTAAGGTGGAAAGCGCGGAAAGCGATAAGAAGGATCTCGAGAAAAAAATACCGAAACTGGAGAAAGAATTGGCGGCCGTCGCCGAGAAGCTCAGCGAGAGCGATAAGCTGTGTAAGGATCTGGAGGTCGCCAAAAAAGAGCTTGCCTTGCAGGTTAAGGCATCTGAAAGAGAAAAGAAGACGTTCGAAGGCAAGATATCGCAGTTTGCCGTCGAGATGGAGGCGAAGAATAAACGCCTTGACGAGAGCGAAAAGTCGTACAGGGCGCTGGACGACTTGATCAAAGACGCAGCCCTAAAACTGGAGGCGTCCGAGTCCAGAACAAAAGATATCGAAGAAAAGATGGCCCAGTTTAGCCTGGATATCGAGAAGGTCGAAAAGGCCCGCCAGTCCGATAGAATTGTCTACGAAGAGAGCATAGCCAAGCTCAGGGCGGAGACGGACGCCCTCAACAACACCATAGCCGAGAAAGAAAAGATCGAAAACGAACTTAAGGATATGATGTCGCATCTCGAGTCCGAGATCGAGGCGCGCGACAAGAAGATACAGGCCGATATCAAATACTGCGAAGGCATCGTGAAGGAAGTTAACGATTTAAGGCAGAAGATGAAAGCCCTGCGCCTCAAGATCAGGTGATATGAATACGGCAAGAAAACAGCTGTTCCTTAATTATAAAGGCGGGACGGGCAAGACAAGCATCTCGAGCGCTTACGGATATTGTCTGGCGAAGGCCGGTAAAAAAGTGCTCATGGTCGACCTGGACGCCCAGGCCCATCTGACGACATGCTTTAACCAGGAACTCATTCCTCACGACAAAAGCCTATACAGCGTGATATTAAATGACGGAAATATCAAAGACATAATCAGCAGCACAAGCCTTGCGAACCTTAAATTGATACCATCGTCCATTTCCCTATCGGCGCTGGAGCTTCCTTTGTTCGGGATATATTTGAGGGAATACAGGCTTCGCCGGGTCCTGAAAGAAGTGGAAAAAGATTTTGACTATATAATCATGGATTCCGCTCCGGCGATCGGGTTATTGAGCCTTAACGCGATACTGGCCGCCGACGAAGTGCTGATACCTCTCCTGGCCGACTTCCTTTCATTTCACGGCCTCAAGATCCTTCTGGAGACGCTCTCCTCGATAGAAAGAGATTTTAATTTCTACCTGGACAGGATCCACATCTTTTTAAACAGGTATAATCCCGAGTACCCCGTATGCCTGGAGTGCCGCGAGGCGGTGGACAAATTTTATCCGGAGTATTCGCTTAAGACCGTTATCAGCGAGTCGAGGGAGATAATAGACGCGTCGAGCATGGGGAAATCCGTTTTTGAGCTTTATCCCGAATCGAAAATAGCGGAGGATATAAAAAATCTGGTTGACGAAATCAATAATCCAGTAAAAAAACCCGAGGGAAAGGAACTGGGCCATGAAGAAAAAGTTCGAGTCTAATGTCGCGGCCGAAATACCGAAAACGAAACTTCACGAACCTGAATTACCGTGGAAGATAACTGCGGACGACCTTGCTCAAGCCACGCCCAAGTCGGACGATTATAGATCGGCAGTCGCGGGGACGCCGCCGTTCAAGACCAGGGCAATATTCCTGATCCTGCTTGTCGCGGCCCTGTTTTTGTTCACTTCTATCGTGGTTTTGAATGCCGTGGTGGAGAATGATTTGGCGCGCCGGGACATGCTGAAAAAAGAAAAAGAACTCGCCCTGATCAAAACCGACCTCGAGAAATTGGCCGGCGAGAAAGAGGCGTTGACCAAAAACTCCGCTTCCCTTGAGAAGAAGGTCAGCGACCTGGCGGCGCAAAAGGAACTTTTCACAAGCGTAATAGAAAGCCTCACCAAAAAGAGCGATGAAGCGGAAGTTGAGAAGCCCCAGACAAACTAGCGTCTTCCGATACGCGCTTTCGTCGGTGATATGCGTCGCCTCCATCGCCGCATCGGCGCTCGCACAGGAAGAATCTTCACTCGCTCTGAACGCGAAGGCGCTCGACCTCAAGCAGCAGGGTAAATACGCCGAGTCGGTCGTTATAGCCCGGCGCTCACTTGAGCTCTCAAAAAAAGTTTTCGGCCCCTATCACGATAACACCATAGAATCCCTGAAGACGCTTGCCGAAATATACAGATCCCAGGGTAAATTCCAAAGACAAGAAGGCCTGTTGAAAAGGATACTCGCGATAAAGACGCTTTCAATGGGCGATAAGGTCACCGAAAAGGATTATGCGGAAATAGCCGGCGCCCTGAGGAGCCTCGCGAAATTTTACAGAGACAGAAGAAGGTATGTAAAAGCGGAAAAGGTAATGCGGCGCGCGATAAATTTCGAAGAGAAGATACGCGGAGAAGATTACCCCGGACGCTCAGATGATCTTGCCGATATGATAGGATTGCTTGAAGCGCAAGGGCGGGTTCAGGAAACAACAGCCCTCTACGAAAAGTTGCTGCCCGCGCTCGAAAGGTCCGGCCCGGCCAAAGACGAGAATGTGGCGAGAGCCCTGGGCAAGCTCGCTCAGGCATATTTATCCCAGAAGCGTTACGCCGACGCCGAGGGTTTATTGAAGCGCTCCATCGATATAACCGAAAGGATCCTCGGCCCCGACGACAGGAGCTTAAGCGTCTATCTCAATAACCTCGCCGTCGTCTATTCGCGCCAGCGTAAATACACCGACG
>JAPLMI010000182.1 GCA_026387115.1 Candidatus Omnitrophota bacterium
TCCGCTTCCCTTGAATATTATGCCGCTGCCCGCGCCTATCAGGCGTTGCGCTTTGCCGTTACATTCGAGGCAGTCGATGACCGGCCTGTCGCTCATCTTCTGGAACACCTCGAAACGTTTCCCGCATTTTTCACATTCGTAGTCGTAAGTCGGCATTTCTTCTCCTATCTACCTGAACAGCCGCCGCATCTTCTCCACAAACAATCTTGACAGAGGCCCCTTACCGTCATCGCCGGAAACTTTGGCGTACTCTTTGAGCGCCCGTTTCTGTTCGGAGGACAGTTCCGTCGGCACGTCTATCTGGACTCTTACCAGCTCATCGCCTTTTCCGTAGTCGTGCAGGTGCGCGATGCCCTTCCCTCTAAGCCTGAACGTCCGTCCGCCCTGAGTCCCTGCGGGGATCTTCATCGTGATCTTTCCTTCAAGCGTCGGCACCTCCACTTCGCCGCCCAAAACAGCCGTCGCGAAACTCACCGGCACCTCGCAATATATATCCGATTCGTGCCGCTCGAATATTTCATGCGGCTTTACATGTATCAACAGATATAGATCCCCGGCCCTTCCGCCTCTGGAGCCCGCTTCACCCTTACCCTGCAGCCTGATCCTTGAGCCGGAATCTACGCCGGCCGGTATTTTGACCTCAAGTTTCTCTTTTACCTTTACCCGCCCTCTGCCGCCGCAGGCCGGGCACGGTGTTTTTATTATGGCACCCTCGCCGCCGCACCTGTCGCACGTCCTTACTATATTGAAGAAACCGCTCGATTGAGCCACCTTGCCTCTGCCGCCGCAGGCCGGGCACCGTTCTACTTTCGAGCCGGACTTCGCGCCGGTTCCGCCGCATCCTCCGCACGCCTCAGATCTCGGAACGGCGATGGTCCTCGCCGCGCCCGACGCGGCATCCTCGAAATTTATCTCTATCTCATACTCCAGATCGCGGCCCCGCCCGGTTCCGGAACGCCTGGTGCCGGCCGTCTCGTAAGATCCGCCGAATATATCTTCGCCGAAGCCGAAACCCCTCAGAAGTTCGCTTATATCAAACCCGCCGAATATATCTTTCAGATCGTCGAAGTGATGGAAATCCTGCCGCATGTCAAAGCCGCCTGGTCTGAAGCTCTGGTCTACGCCGGCGTGGCCATACTGGTCATAAACCGCCTTCTTCTGGGGATCCATCAGGATTTCGTAGGCCTCGGACATCTCCTTGAATTTCTCCTCGGCCTCTTTCTTCTTGTCGGCCTGGACACGGTCGGGATGATACTTGAGCGCGAGATTGCGATAGGCCTTCTTTATCTCATCAGCGCCCGCCGTCTTCGATATTCCGAGAATTTCGTAATAATCGCGTTTTGTCGTCATACCCCTATTTATATTTCACCTTCATAGCCAATATGTAGGAACCGATAGCCATTGTAACGGCATTCGCGATGATGATCGGATAGCTTTTTACCATAACGCCATAACATAACCACAAAAATACCCCCGCCAGAAGCACTATATACGTCGGCAATGAAAGGTCGCTCGTATGGCGCGTTTTGTAAATCCTGGCTGCCTGCGGTAGGAACGAGATCGTCGTCATCGCCCCGGCGATCAAACCGACAATATTCGCGTAGTCCATATCATTCTACTTTCTTTCCTTCCACGTCAATGACATCATTGTCGTCTATCTTGCGAAAATTCCCTGAATTCCGCCGGAATGAGGCGTATCTTATATTTACCTTCGGCGCGAGCAGAA
>JAPLMI010000027.1 GCA_026387115.1 Candidatus Omnitrophota bacterium
GCGATCCTGTCCGCTCCGACGAAGATCTTGTCGATACTGCCCTTCTCCATGAGGCTCGCCGCCATGTTGTCGCAGATCAATGTCGTGTCTATGCCCTCGTGCATCAGCTCCCATACCGTAAGCCGCGCTCCCTGTAAAAGCGGCCGCGTCTCATCGGCATAGACGCGGATACGCTTGCCCTGTTTCTTCGATTCGAAAAGAACGCCGAGCGCCGTGCAGTAATCAGCGGTCGCAAGCCCGCCCGCGTTGCAATGCGTCAGTATCGTATCGCCTGATTTTACGAGGCCGGCGCCGTAGCGCGCCATGCCCCGGCAGCTCAACTTGTCCTCGTCGAGGATCCTGAGCGCTTCGGCAAGCATCTTCTTTTTGATCACGGCGACAGGCTTGTCTTTATTGCTTTCCGCGGCATACTTCATCCTTGCGAGCGCCCAGAAAAGATTTATCGCTGTCGGGCGCGAAGAGGCGAGATATTTACATACCTTTTGAACCTCGCGATAAAAATTATCAAAATTTTTCGCCTTCGAATCCTTGATCCCCAGGACGACACCGAGCGCCCCGGCGATCCCGATTGCCGGCGCGCCGCGCACCTCGAGACGAATAATCGCTTTCCATAGCCTCGCGACATTGCCGCAATCCACGAATTTCAACTTATGCGGTAATCTCGTCTGATCGACGTACCGCACCCTGCCGTTCTTCCACGCGATAGTTTCTACGGCCATCCTACCCCCATATCATCTTTGTCAAAATGTTCCGCCTTATGCCGATCGCCTTGTAAGGGCAGACCTCGTGGCAGCAGAGGCACCTCACGCACCTTTTATAATCGACCCTGCAGTAATCCTCCTCGATCTCGATGCAATTTACGGGACAGGTTATTTTACAAAGATTGCATCTCCTGCAGATCCGCGTATCGATATACGGCTTAAACCTTATAATAGAGGCGACGCCATGCGCGATACTTTTGGGAATATATTTTAAGAGCGTCGTCTGCGGCAGCTCAAAATCTTCGGTTATAAACCCCTTGATATCGTCGCCCAGGATCTCGATCCGCGAAAGGTCCGCTTCGCCGAGCCCCATGGCGTACGCCTCCTTCGTGACCAGAATATCCAGCGGTTCTAAGCCCACGATCTTCGCCGCAACGGAATCGAGCGCGACGCCGTCGGAGCTCGCCATGACCATATTCATATTTTTCACCTTGCCGGATGACGGGCCGTCCCCTTCCATCGCCCTGATGCCGTCCAGGATCGATAGGCTCGGCGTCGCCACGGAATAGATCTTCGCGACCACCTTCGCGAAGTCCTCCTCTTTCGGCGCTTTCGAATGGCACATCGTTTTATGCAGGCCCGCTATAGTGCCGTACATATTTTTGACGGCGGCCGTAAGGACCGTTATGCAGTGGGTCTTGAACTTCGGGACTGAAATAACGCGATCGGAATCGAAGAAACGGCTGGCTATAGGGATTCCGTTGACAAGCCGCGAGGTCGTGAACCTGACAAGTTCGACATCTTCCTCGCCGGCCATCTTCTTCATCCCGCTCATCTCGAATACGTGGTCGATATTCTTATAATATCCGCCGGGCGAATCTCCTATCGCGGGCGTAGCGCCGGCGCTCCTAACGAGCCGCACGACCGCCCGGACGACCTCCGGGTGCGTATCGACAGCGTCCTCGGGAGGCCTTGCCGAAAGAAGATTGGGCTT
>JAPLMI010000199.1 GCA_026387115.1 Candidatus Omnitrophota bacterium
AATGGAAACGGCGCTGATTCAAAGCCGCTTATCATAGCGGGCGTTAAGGGCTGCGACCTGTCCAGCCTTCGGGTCCAGGATTTTGTCTTTTTAGAAGGCGATGTCGAGGATCCTTTCTATGCCGAAGGCAGGAATAGGGCGCTATTGATAGGATGCGACTGCGCTTATGCCAAAGAGACGTGCTTCTGCACCGCGATGGAAGGCGCGCCGTACCCAAAAGATTATTTTGATATAAGTTTAAGCCCGATAGCCGACTATTTTGTTGTGGAAGCCAAAAACGCTAAAGGCTCCGCGCTCATCAATAGGTTCAGGATGTTCTTTAAGGATACCGGGACAAAAGATTTAGACATAAGGCAGCGGAACCGTGACAGGGTATCCGGCCAGGTGAGAGATTATATCGTTAACCGCGGCACGAAAGACACCGGTCAGATAAAAGGCGCGGTGAAGAAGAGCTATAACCTGGTTGAACTCTGGCAGGATTTTGCCTCTACTTGCGTCGAGTGCGGGGCGTGCAACCTGGTCTGTCCGACGTGCCACTGCTTTCTTTTGTTCGACAAGAAGCAAAAGAATTTTGCCAAACGTTACAGGGCCTGGGATGCCTGCCTCTACAAGACTTTCGCGAGGGTCGCCGGCGGCGCAAATCCGAGAAAGCATCTGTACGAGAGGCTTCGGAACAGATTCGAGAAGAAGTTCGATTTCTTCCCTGAAGTGTTGAATTACTTCGCATGCACCGGATGCGGCCGATGTATCGAGGCGTGCCCCGGAGATATAGACTTGAGGGAAGTGTTAAAAGGCCTGGTCGACGGCAAATGGAACAAACCGCCGAATAAATGAAAAATCCATACGCATACATAGAAGCCGAGATACTCGACGTTATCGAGGAGACCGGAAACATAAAGACCTTCAGGCTGAGGCCCAGTGGCGAGATAGGTTTCAGGGCCGGCCAGTTCATGGAAGTCACCGTGCCGGGCGTCGGCGAGGCGCCGTTTACGCCGTCGTCCAACCACAGCGTCAAAGATACGCTCGATTTCACGATAATGAGCGCAGGCCGCGTTACCGGGATTTTGCACGAGATGAAGAAAGGCGAAGTAGTCGGCGTCAGGGGCCCGTACGGGACGAGTTATCCGCTGGCCGATTTTAAGTCGAAAAATGTTTACATCGTAGGCGGCGGCGTGGGGCTTGCGCCGCTGAGGTCATTGTTGTACGCCTTATTTAACGACGTAAACGATTACAAAAAGATAATCCTCAAATACGGCGCGAGGACACCGAGCGATATAGTATATAAGAAAGAGATATTTTCATGGAAAGACAGGGCGGGCCACGTTGACGTGGAAGCGAGCGTGGACGTCGGCGATGACACCTGGATTGGCAGCGTGGGCCTCGTTACCACGATACTGAAGAATGACGGCCTCGATATGAATAACGCCGTCGCCGTCGTTTGCGGCCCCCCGATAATGATGAAGTTCGCGACATTTAAGCTGCTGGATCTCGGGTTTAAAGACAGCCAATTGTATCTGTCGATGGAAAAGAATATGTCCTGCGGGCTGGGTAAATGCGGACATTGCAGGATCGGCCCATATTACGCCTGTAAGGACGGCCCGGTCTTCACGTACGATAAGATAAAAGATTTACCGAACATCTGGGATTAAATTAATGAAACGATTACTGGTCGATCTGGATACGTGCTCGAAATGCGAAGACTGCGGCATGCTCTGCAGCTACATCCAGCATCCGGCGAATAACGGCATAACCAGTTTAAGGGAACTCGCGCACTTCGCGATAATCTGCAGAAAGTGCGACGACGCGCCCTGCGTGGCGTCATGCCCGTGGGAGGCGCTCGAGATGCAGGATTACCGCATGCTCAAGCGCTACATGATGAGGTGCACATCCTGTAAGTCCTGTTCTAAGGCCTGTCCGTTCGGCACGATAATACCCGAGACGATACCTTTTATAATCGCCAGGTGCGACTATTGCCTCGGAAGGCTCCGGGAAAACGAGCCGCCGATATGCCTTGAATCATGTGCTTACGGCGGAATACGATACGGCGAGTTCGAGGAGAATATCGCGGAGAATTTATACAAAGTCTCCGACCATCTGTTGGTGAAGACCGCCCTGAAATGGGAGCAGCTCGAGCCCGCGCCTATTAGAAAGAGATTATGAAAATAGCCGAATACATATTTCAATTTCTGATCTTCCCGGGATTTTTATTCTCGAGC
>JAPLMI010000096.1 GCA_026387115.1 Candidatus Omnitrophota bacterium
AGGTCGCCGGGATTCACCGGAGCTCCGGCCAGAGCCTTCTCCTGTATAACCTGAAAAGACTTTATCATTCCGGTGACTGTTCCCAGAAGCCCCAAAAGCGGCGTGATATGCGCTATCGTCGCAAGGACAGGAAGGTGCCGCTCAAGCCTGGGAATCTCGAGCTGGGCCGCTTCCTCGACCGCCTCTTTTATTTCGGGTTTCGACCTGTCGTGTTTAAGAATGCCCGCTTTTATTATGTGCGCGATCGGGCCCGGCGTGGCGTTGCACATCTCTATCGCCTCGATGATCTTATTTCTCTTCAGAATTTTCATGATTTCGTCCATGAACTTATTTGAATCAATTCTCGCCCTGTTTAAATGGTATACCCTTTCTATAAACAAACCGAACGCCAGTATCGACGCTAATATTATCAGATACACCATCGGGCCGCCCCTCTGGATCAATTCCCACATATTTTCCTCCTCGCAAAATGCGCGTTAACCTAAAAACTGAAAAACGTAAAAACTTAAGAATATCGCCCTATATATTTTTGTTCTTTCGTTTTTTGGTTTTTTCGTTTTTACGTTACTTTTGTTCCCTCCACCTGATCCACTCGAGTCTCTTCTTCGCGAAGTCCGACTCTTCTATGTCCATATCGGCAAGTTTCTTATATAACGATTTTGCCTCGTTCAGTTTATCGAGCGCTTCGAATATCTTGGCGCATTTAAGCTCGGCCCTCACGGACCAGAAAGCGCCTTTTGAATAAAGATACGGAACCTTCAGGTACTCCTCTGTCGCTTTTACGAGATCGCCCCCGGCTTCAACGCATTCCGCGATTTCATACTGCGTCTGAGCGTTCGATTCGTTATTATCTTTGCCGAGCGACTTTCTTAAACTTTCGATAGCACCGTTGAAATCCTTAAACTCTATTTTGATCTTGGCTATCTTTCTGTATGCTATCCTGGTGGAATCGGCGCCGGGGTAAAGGCTCGCGACCTCTCCCAGCTTAAGCACTGCCGCGTCCGTATGACCTTCTTCATACAGCGAAAGGGCCAGCTGATACGCGGCGTCTTCAGAAATGTCGGCCGACGGGTAATTTTTTAATATCAGGGAATAATACTCTCTGGCCTTATCGAATCTTCCCTTCGAGCCGTAATAGTCACCCAGCCAGTACATGGCATCCGCTGACAGCCCGGAGTCCGGGTAATCCTTTAAAAATCCGTTAAACTCGTCAAGGGCTCTGGAATCCTTGCCCATGTTGTAATAACACCAGGCCATCTGGTATCTCGCCGCCGCTCTTTGGGCCAAATCATGCGATTCTTTCTCGATCGCCGCGAAAATCGGCAGGGCCAGATCAAAGCTTGCCGTGTTGTACAATGAATTTGCCAGGTAGAATTTTGCCTGTCCGGATAACCGGCTCGCCGGGAAATCTTTCAAGAATGTTGTAAATTGTGATCCCGCGCGTTCAAAATCGCCCTTCTTAAAGAAACTCGCGGCCAACTGAAAAATTATCTTTTCCGCGAGCCCGGTTTTTGGGAAATTTGCCAGCAAAGTCTGGTAGGCCAGCACCGCCTCATCATATCTGTCCGAGGCGAAAAATATATTCCCTATCCGGTACTGCGCGTGATCGGCAATAAAGCTGTCCGGGTATTTATCGAGGACCATGTCGTAACTCTCTATCGCCTTTTTATAATCTTTTCTGTCGAAATATATATCGCCTATCTTGGCGATGGAGCTCGCGCTCAAATCTGTATCCTTAGACTCGTTGGCTACCCATACGAATTCATTGAGCGCCTCATCATATCTGCCCTCCATGCTGTACGCCCAAGCCAGTTCGTAGTGGAACTCATCCGCGAATTTTGATTTGGGATATTTTTCTATAGCCTCTTTTGCGGCCGTCTCGGCCTTGGCGTATTTCCCGCCTTCGGACAGGATCTTTGCCTTCCTGTAATACGCCTCGGGCGCCGCGGTCGAATCCGGGTAAACCCTGATTATCCTGTCGTATAAGCCTTGCGCCTCGACGGGCTTATTGGTTTTTTCGTAATTTTGCGCCAATCCCAGCAAAGAGGCGCTTTTCAGAAAATAGTTGCCGCTGTCATCCGCGAGCCTTGCGAATTCCTTTGAACTCCTCCCGTAATCGCCGGTATAAAAAAGGGCTGACGCAAGGCGATATATCGCGAAACCCATCCACTTGGAATTCGGCGATATTAACAGCGCCTTTTCGAAATATGCTATGGAATCCTTATACCGCGCCTGATAGAACGAGGCCTCTCCCATAAGATAGTACGCTTCCGCCGTCCTTTCGGATACGGGAAATTTCTCTATGAAAGATCCGAGCTGGCTTTCGGCGCCGGCGTAGCGCCCGGCGAGATACTCACACTCGGCGCTCCTGAACCGCGCCTCGCAGGCGATTCTTTCGTATGGAAATCTCGTGAAGGCTTCCCTGAAACTTTTGCCGGCATCGTCCAAAAATCCGAGTTTATAATAAGCCCATCCTTTCGAATAGATCGAGCAGGATAAATAGTTTGACGACGGGAATTCGTCTATCACCCTCTGGTAAAGCTCAAGCGCCTTCTTATAATCACCGGTCTTGAGATATATCTCACCCGTCCAGTACAACGCCTCGTCCTGAGCCGCGCTTCCGGCAGGAGCGCCGAGGACGATATCAAATTCGTTAAGGGCGTTTGTCAGGTTACTCCGTAAATAATGGCATCGTCCCAAGAGAGAATGGATTTCGTAAATGCGGCCGGTGTTAGGGTGGCCCTTAAGCAATGCCTCGAGCCGGCCCTGGGCGATGTCATAGAAACCGTTATTGAAGGCTTTCCGCGCGAATACAAAATCCGCCTCTTCCGCATTTTGCGCCGCAGTGGTTCCGACGGCTGTGATAAGGATAGCGGTAAATACGAAAATTAAATTTTTAATTTTAAATTTTGGTTTCATAGCAATACCTGCCTAAGATACTGCCCCGTATATGACTTCCTATTCTTCACTATATCTTCCGGCGAGCCGCTCGCGACCACCTCGCCGCCGCTGTCGCCGCCCTCCGGGCCGAGGTCGATTATGTAATCCGCCGTTTTGATGACGTCGAGGTTGTGCTCTATCACAAGCACGGTATTGCCCTGCCCGACGAGAGCCTGCAGCACATTTAAAAGCTTGTCTACGTCGGCAAAATGGAGCCCCGTCGTAGGCTCATCGAGTATATAAAATGTCTTTCCGGTCGACGTCTTCGATAGTTCAGTCGCCAGTTTTATCCTTTGGGCCTCCCCGCCCGATAATGTCGTAGCCGATTGGCCCAGTTTGATGTAGCCGAGACCGACATCGTAGAGGGTTTGAAGCTTATTTTTTATCGCCGGAATGTTCGTGAATAGCGTTAGCGCTTCTTCCACGGACATGTCGAGGACGTCTGAAATAGACCTTCCTTTATACTTCACGTCGAGCGTCTGCTCGTTGAAACGCCTCCCCTTGCAGACTTCGCACTGGACGTAGATATCCGGTAAAAAATGCATCTCTATTCTCTTTATGCCGTCGCCGTCGCACGCCTCGCAGCGGCCGCCCTTAACGTTAAAACTGAACCTGCCTGGCTTATATCCGCGCATCCGAGCTTCCGGTAATTTTGAGAATATATCCCTTATGGGGCCGAACGCGCCTGTATAAGTGGCCGGGTTTGACCTCGGCGTGCGGCCTATCGGCGACTGGTCTATCACTATCACCTTATCGATAAATTGCGCGCCCTCTATCCTTTTATGCGCGCCGGGCCTTTCTCTGGAACGGTAAAATTTCTTCGCGAGCGCCCGGTAGAGGATCTCGTCGACAAGGGTGGACTTACCTGAGCCGGATACGCCGGTAACGCATACGAAAAGCCCAAGGGGTATTTCGACGTCTATATCTTTTAGATTATGTTCGGCCGCTCCGACGATCTTCAATGATTTAACACCAGGCCTTCTCCTTTCCGACGGAGACTCTATCTTTAATTCGCCTCTCAGATATTTACCTGTCAGCGAGGCTTCGGAATCCAAAACATCTTTCAGGGTACCGCTGGCCATAACGTGCCCTCCACGCTCCCCTGCGCCGGGGCCGAGGTCTATTATGTGATCGGCCTTCCTTATCGTAGCCTCGTCGTGTTCTACGACTATCAGCGTATTCCCGAGATCCCTTAAGGTCATAAGCGTATCGAGCAATTTCGTATTGTCTTTCTGGTGCAGCCCGATGCTCGGCTCATCCAGTATGTATATAACGCCGACAAGGCCTGAGCCGATCTGCGTAGCGAGCCTTATCCTCTGGGCCTCACCGCCCGAAAGCGTGTAGCTTCTCCTGTCGAGGGTGAGGTAATCAAGCCCCACGTTTATCATGAACCCAAGCCGCGCGGTGATCTCTTTCAGCGCCTGATGAGCTATCTTCTTTTCGGCTTCAGTCAATTTTAAATCCGTAAGGAATTCCTTTAGGGCCTTTATAGATAACCCGGATATTTCGGAGATATTAAGATCCGCGATCGTCACGGAAAGGCTCTCGGGCCTTAAGCGCTCGCCTTTACATGAAGGACAGGGCTGTACCGACATATATTTATTGATCTCCGTCTTGATGAACTCGCTTTCCGTCTCCCTGAAACGCCGCTCTAAATTCGGCACCACACCCTCGAAAGATCCCCACCCCTCGCCCTCGCCTTCGCCGTGCAATACCAATCTTTTGATATCCTTCGGAAGATCCTTGAAGGGAGTCTCAACGTCAAAACCGTATTGATGCGCGAGGCTTCGCAGGCGCCTTCTGTAATAAAGGTATAACCCTTTGCCGCCGCGGCGCCACGCGTCGACGGCAGAGATGATAGGTTTCGATTTATCGGAAATTACAAGATCGGGGTCGATTTCCATCTTGTTCCCGAGGCCGCCGCATGTCGGGCATGCGCCGTAAGGCGAATTGAACGAGAATGTCCGCGGGGACACTTCTTCTATGCTTATCCCGCATTGGACGCAGGCGTATTGCTCGTTGAATAGAATATCCCGGTTGGACCCTTTTTCCTCGACATTTACAACTATAAGGCCCTTACCGGCCTCGAGCGCAGTCTCCACCGAATCTGTGAGGCGCTTTTTTATATCATCTTTCAACATGAGCCTGTCGACGACGACCTCGATAGCATGCGTTTTATTCTTATCCATCGGCGCCGGCTTTTCCAGCTCATGGATACCGCCGTCTATCCTCACCCTGACGTAACCCTCTTTCTTGGCTTTCAGCAGAAGTTCTCTGTATTCGCCCTTTTTGCCCCTGATAAGCGGCGCCAATATCATGATCCTTGATTCTTTGGGTAAATTTAAAACGCTCTCGACTATCTCCTGCGACGTCTGCCTCGTTATAGGCCTTCCGCATTTAGGGCAATGGGGCCTTCCTATCCTGGCAAAGAGAAGCCTAAGATAGTCGTGAATTTCGGTTTGTGTTCCGACGGTGGAACGGGGATTGGAGCCGGCGGTCCTCTGCTCT
>JAPLMI010000167.1 GCA_026387115.1 Candidatus Omnitrophota bacterium
GCCAACGCCAGGCGACGAGGTGGGCCTAAAGATGCTTGGCGTAAATCTCACTTCGGACGGCAAGTTCTCTTCACGCAACCTCTTTATAACTTAAAATCTTTCTTGACACAGGCACGAGCGGTGTGTTACAATCCGTTCGTAGCAAAAACGCACAAAGATGTGTGTGTCACAAAGGAGTGTGATCCCAGAAATGGCAGTTTATACATATACGGATTTTATGGATGTCTATCAAACAGGGGAGCACAAGATACAAGGCAAGTAAGATAACTGTAAACCTTAACAAGGTTGGCCGGGGGGACTATCGTCTCCGCTGGCCATTTTTATTTCAGGAGATAAAATGAAAGCAAAGCTTGTATTGGAGAACGGCGATTGTTACGAAGGTATATCGATAGGCTCGCCGGGCGAAAGGATAGGCGAGGTTGTGCTGAATACGGCCGTGGTGGGCTATCAGGAGATGATGACTGACCCTGCCAATGCCGGTAAGATACTTGTATTGACATACCCGTTGATCGGCAATTACGGCGTCGCATCAAAGTTCAATGAGTCGAGGCGGTGCTGGTTAAGCGCTCTCGTCATAAAAGAAGCTTCGAGAATTTATTCAAACTACCAGGCTGAAGGCTCATTCAAGGATTTTCTAAAAAAGGAAGACGTCCTGACCGTAAGCGAAGTCGATACGCGAACGCTGGCCGTAGACATCAGAGATAACGGCGAAATGCTGGGAATAGTTTCGACTGAGAATACAGGTAAAGAGGGCCTGCTGAAAAAAATTAAAGCGGCGGCGAACTATAAGAAAGATTATATAAAAGATATCTCGGTGAAGAAACCCGCGGAAATCAAGAGTTCTTCTTCCGGCCCGGACATCGCCATCCTGGACATCGGAATGCTCAACAGTTTTATTAAACAGCTGAAGACGCTCGGCTGCAATTTAACGCTTCTTCCTTACGATACTCCCGCCGATGATATAAAAAAGAGCGGCGCGGACGGCCTTATAATATCGGGAGGGCCGGAAAACGATGTGAGCCTGCCAAAAGTATCCGAAACCGTCAAATCGCTGTTAGGGAAAATTCCCATGCTCGGCATATCTACCGGCCATGAAGTTATAGCGACGGCTCTCGGCGCGAAGCTGAAGAAGCTCGGGATAGGCCATCACGGCGTAAATTACCCCGCGAAGAGCCCGGATCGCCTTAAGGGTGAGATCACGGTCCAGAATCATTCATTTGTAGTGGACGGGGCATCTGTCAAGGGAAGAAAGGATATAACCATTACATCGCGCAATGTAAACGATGGCTCCATAGAAGGAATGGAGTCGCGATCGCTAAAGTTTATTTCATGTCAATATTACCCGGCAAGCCCGGGATTCGATGAGGTGAATGAGATTTACAGGAGATTCCTGAAAACACTCAGCGGGGTGCGGCATGCCAAAGCGTAAAGACATCCGCAGGATATTGATAATAGGCTCCGGCCCGATAGTGATCGGCCAGGCATGCGAGTTCGACTATTCCGGCTCCCAGGCCTGCAAGGCGCTCAGGGAAGAGGGGTATTTCACCATACTCGTAAATTCAAACCCGGCCACGATCATGACGGACCCTAATATGGCGGACGTGACTTATATCGAGCCTCTGACGGTCGACGCGGTCACCGAGATAATAAAGAAAGAAAAGCCCGATGCGATATTACCTACGCTCGGCGGACAGACGGGGCTAAATCTCGCATATTTCCTGATGAAGAAAGGCATCCTCAAGAAATACGGCGTCGAATCGATAGGCGCGGATGTCAGCGCGATCTCCAGGGCTGAGGACAGGGAACTATTCAAAAAGGCGATGCAGGAGATAGGCATAGGCGTTCCGAATAGCGGAATCGCAAGAAACGTCGAAGAAGGCATGAAGATAGGCCTTGGCATAGGATTTCCGCTGATCCTCAGGCCCGCATATACGCTAGGCGGGAGCGGCGGCTCTATCGCTTACAACAAAGAGGAGCTCGAGGCATTCCTCGCCAAAGGCCTTGAGATCAGCCCTGTTCATCAGATCCTCGTTGAACAGTCGGTGTTAGGATGGAAAGAGATAGAGTTTGAGGTGATGAGAGACTGCGTCGACAACGTCATCATGATAACATCGATGGAAAATGTCGACCCCATGGGCGTCCATACAGGCGACAGCATCGTCGTCGCTCCCTCGCAGACTCTGACTGCCGAGGAATATGTCAAATTCGTAAATCTTTCCAAGAAGATAATAAGGAAGATCGATATAAGGGGCGGCGGCGCGAATATTCAGTTCGCCCAGAATCCGGATACCGGAGAGATCGTGATAATCGAGGTCAATCCGCGGCTTTCCAGGTCTTCCGCGCTCGCATCTAAGGCAACAGGATTTCCGATAGCAAGAGTAGCGACAAAACTAGCGGTCGGCCTGACGTTACCGGAGGTATTGAACGAGGTCACGGGCATAACTACGTCATTCTTCGAGCCGACGGTCGATTATTGCGTATTTAAAATATGCAGGTTCACATTCGAGAAGTTCCCGGGGACAAAGCGCATTCTTAATACATCGATGAAGGCGGTGGGCGAGGCGATGTCGATAGGCAGGAATTTCCGCGAGGCCCTGCAGAAGGGCATAAGATCGACTGAGACGAGGCGTTTCGGATTCGGTTCGGACGGAAGGGATAAATTCGACGATGTTTCACTGAAGACGCCTTCGGAAGATATGATCGCCGAAATAAAAGAGCGGATAAGGGTCCCCGGCGATGACCGGCTGTTTTACATCAGATACGGCCTCAAGATGGGGCTTACCAATGACGAGATATACGAACTCTCTAAGATCGACAGGTGGTTTATCGACAACTTACGCGAGATCGTGGAGGCGGAAGAGGAGATAAAGAAGCACCGGAACGAGAAGAAGGATGATGAAATAAGGCTCCCTGAGGAGCTTCTCCTGAAGGCAAAAAAGTTCGGCTTCTCGGATATCCAGCTCGCGTTTCTTCTAAACTCAACGGAGAATAACGTAAGAAAAACGAGAAAGAAGAATAATATAACGCCGTCCTACAAACTGGTGGACACTTGCGGGGGCGAGTTTAAGGCGAAGAGGCCGTATTATTACTCAACCTATGAAACGAAGGATGAGTCCAAACCCTCGGACAAAAAGAAAGTCCTGATCCTTGGGGGCGGCCCGAACAGGATCGGGCAGGGAATTGAATTCGACTATTGCTGCTGCCACGCATCCTATGCTTTAAAAGAAGAGGGCGTCGAAAGCATAATGATCAACTGCAATCCCGAGACTGTATCGACGGACTATGACACGTCAGATAAACTGTATTTTGAGCCGTTGACGGTCGAAGATGTAATGAATATCGTCGATATCGAGAAACCGATAGGCGCGATAGTCCAGTTCGGAGGGCAGACGCCGCTTAATATTTCGGGTCCGCTCTTTGCGGCGGGGCTTAACATCCTCGGGACAAGCCCGGACTCTATCGACATCGCGGAAGACAGAAAACGCTTCCAGCAGATGCTCAAAAAATTAAAATTGAAACAGCCGGAGAACGGGACAGCCACGTCATTTGATGAGGCAAAGGTTGTGGCCGAACGCATCAGTTATCCGGTAGTAGTGAGGCCCTCGTACGTGCTCGGCGGCCGGGCGATGGAAATAGTCTATGACGAGAAGGGCCTCGCCGACTACATGGCAAAAGCGGTCGAGGCTTCACCTGAGAGGCCGATCCTTATCGACAAGTTCCTCGAGGACGCGATAGAGGTCGACGTCGACGCGATAGCGGACGGCGAAACCTGCGTTATCGGCGGGATTATGGAGCATATAGAGGAAGCCGGCATACACTCGGGCGACAGCGCGATGGTCCTGCCGCCGCATACGCTCGGCAAAGATATCATCGAGACGATAAAGAATAATACCTACGCGATGGCTATGGAATTAAAAGTCAAAGGCCTCATGAACGTCCAGTATGCGGTAAAGAATAATATCGTTTATATCCTGGAGGTAAACCCGAGGGCGTCAAGAACGGTTCCTTTTGTAAGTAAGGTGATAGGTGTCCCTCTGGCGAAACTCGCGACGAAGATCATGCTGGGCCTTACCTTGAAAGAACTTGGCTTTACCAAAGAAAAGGCGATAAATTTCGTCGCGGTAAAAGAATCGGTGTTCCCGTTTATCAGATTTCCGGGCGTCGACGCGATTCTTGGCCCTGAGATGAAGTCGACCGGCGAGGTCATGGGAATAGACGCGACGTTCGGTGCGGCATACGCCAAGAGCCAGATCGCGGCGGGACAGAACCTCCCGGTAAAAGGTAACGTCTTTATAAGCGTCAAAAACCAGGACAAGCGCAACATCATATTCGTCGCGAAGAAACTGGCCGATCTCGGATTTAAGATAATGGCGACCTCCGGAACGGCTGAGGCATTAGAAAACAGCGATATCGACGTCGTCGTCCTGCCGAAGCTCCATGAAGGAAGGCCGAATATACTGGACCTGATCAAGGACGCAAAAGTCTCCATGATAATCAACACCCCTTCCGGGAAAGCTACGAAAGAAGATGAGTTGAAGATCAGGGCCCACGCCATTCTTTACAACATACCCCTGATAACGACGGTTTCCGGCGCGCAGGCCTCTGTAAACGGTATCGAAAACCTGATTAAGAAGAAGACAATCTCGGTAACATCGCTTCAGGAATATAATAAAAAAATAAAAAATCAAAAATAAAAAATCAAAAATATGAAAGAGTACTGCGGTGTAGTCGGAATATACGGCAATAAAAACGCGAGTCGGCTTGCGTATCTCGCACTCTACGCCCTGCAGCATCGCGGTGAGGAATCGGCAGGGATCGCAAGCTTCAATGGGAAAAAAGTCCTGCTCCACAAAGGCATGGGGCTTGTAAGCGATGTCTTTAAAGAAAGCGACCTGAAAAAGTTAAAAGGGCACCTCGCGATCGGCCACGTTCGGTATTCCACTACCGGCTCAAGCACAGTAAAAAATGTCCAGCCGCTCTTAATAAACCACAAAAAAGGTTACATAGCCGTTGCCCATAACGGTAATCTCACTAATTCCGTTGAATTAAGAAACGAGCTTGAGGACGCCGGTTCGATCCTGCAGACAACGATGGATTCTGAACTCATCGTCCATTTCCTCGTAAAAGACCACAAGAATAATTACAGAGAGAAGATAACCCCAATCGCATCGAGGCTTGAGGGCGCGTATTCTTTCGTGATCGCGATCAACGACGCGATCTACGCGATAAGAGACCCGCACGGCTTCAGGCCCCTTTGCATAGGAAAACTGGACGGCGCTTACATCGTGGCCAGCGAAACCTGCGCGCTCGATATGACACAGGCAAAGTATATTCGTGACGTGGAACCCGGAGAAACCGTCATTATAGATAAATCCGGCCTCACGTCAGTGAAATCGCCCGCAATCAAAAAGCATGCCTTCTGCATATTCGAAAATATATATTTCGCAAGGCCCGACAGTAATATATTCACAAAAAGCGTCTACCTTACGAGAAAGAACCTGGGCAGGGCCCTGGCAAGAGAGCACCCGGTCGATGCCGACATGATAATGCCGATACCCGACTCCGGGACCTATGCCGCGATGGGATACGCCGAAGAGTCAAAACTGCCTCTTGAGATGGGGTTTGTAAGAAATCACTATATCGGAAGAACTTTTATACAACCGAGCCAGCTCGTTAGAGACTTCAAGGTAAAAGTAAAGCTTAACCCTGTAGTCGACGTCCTGAAAGGAAAACGCATCGTCATAGTGGAGGATTCCATAGTAAGGGGAACCACTTCACGGCTAAGGGTAAAGGCATTGCGGCAGGCAGGCGCAACCCGGATCCATATGAGGGTAAGCTGTCCGCCGCTCATATCTCCATGCTTTTACGGTATCGATTTCCCGACGAAGAAAGAGCTCATAGCATCAAACCATTCGATAGAAGAGATAGGGCAATTCATAGGTGTCGATAGCCTGAAATATCTGAGCCTCGACGGCATGCTTAGCTCCATGATGTTGCCTAAGAATGAGTTTTGCACGGCGTGCTTCACGGGAGATTATCCGACACAGGTCTGTAAACCTCCTTCAAAAAAGGCGCTCGAAAAAACGCGATGTACGGGGTTAAAATGAGCCGGGAAAAAATTATTATAATAGATTTCGGATCGCAATATAACCAGCTCATCGCCAGAAGGGTGAGGGAGCTCGGTGTATTCTGCGAGATCGTCCCGCCCACGGCGCCGATAGAATCAATAAACCCTTTTGAGACGAGAGGCATAATACTGTCGGGTGGCCCTGCGAGCGTCTATCAGAAAGGCGCGCCAATATGCGACCCCATGTTATTCTCTCTGGGAATACCTGTGCTCGGTATATGTTACGGAATGCAGGTGATGGCGAAGGCGCTGGGCGGAAATGTTGAACATACGCGTTGGCGCGAATATGGCAGAGCAACGTTCACAATAACAAACCACGGCCCTTTGTTCAAAGATATCCCCAAAAACAGCATCTCCTGGATGAGCCACGGAGACAAGGTAAAACGTATGCCCAAGGGCTTCGCCAGAATCGCGTTATCCGGAAACACCTCCATCGCGGCATTCGCGAATTTTGAGAAAAGGTTATACGGTGTCCAATTCCATCCCGAGGTCGCTCATACGGAATACGGCAAAATTATCATCAGGAACTTCGTCAGGAACATCTGCGGCGCCAGGGCAGACTGGTCGATACGGTCATTCGTAAAGGAGACGGTCTCGGACATAAGGAAGATTGTCGGAAATAACAAGGTAATTTTGGGCCTTTCGGGCGGCGTTGATTCCTCGGTCGCGGCCGTTCTGATACATAAGGCCATAGGCCGCAGGCTCGCCTGTATATTTGTCGATAACGGCCTTCTGCGTAAAAATGAAACAAGGCTTGTCAGAGAAGTTTTTCAGAAGCATTTTAAAATAAATCTGCGGGTCGTAGACGCATCAAAAGAATTCCTCGGGGCATTGAGAGGAGTGGTGGATCCGGAAAAGAAGAGAAAGATAATCGGACGGCTATTTATTAAAATCTTCGAGCGAGAGGCAGCGCGTATTGGGAATGTAAAATTCCTTGCTCAGGGAACTCTGTATCCCGATCTTATAGAATCCCGTTCCGTGTTCGGGGGCCCCAGCGCGACTATTAAAACTCACCACAATGTCGGGGGGCTGCCGAAGAAGATGCATCTCGTGCTTATTGAACCTCTCAAATATCTTTTTAAGGACGACGTCAGGCGCGTCGGAAAAGAGTTGAGGATACCGCCCGAGATACTTGGACGGCACCCGTTCCCGGGACCGGGGCTTGCGGTTAGAATTATCGGCGATGTCACAGAAGAGCGCTGCGATATACTGAGAGAGGTGGACGACAGATTCATACAAATTTTAAAAAAAGAGGGGCTTTACGGCAAGATCTGGCAGGCATTCGCGGTGCTTTTGCCGATCAAGTCGGTAGGCATAATGGGGGACAAGAGAACATATGAAAATGTAGTGGCAATAAGGGCTGTTACAAGCATTGACGGCATGACGGCGGACTGGGCGAAAATTCCATACAATGTCGTAGGGAAGATTTCGAACCGGATTATAAATGAAGTGACGGGCGTAAACAGAGTCGTTTACGACATAAGTTCAAAACCGCCGTCAACTATAGAGTGGGAGTAAAAAATAAAACCAGGGAGGTTCTACATGTTAACCACGGTTAAGGTTAATGATGAATTGGCCCATGAGATGGGCCTTTCAAAAGAGGAATTCGGTGAAATAAAAAAATTGCTCGGCAGGGAGCCTAATTTCACGGAGCTCGGCGTTTTTTCCGCGATGTGGTCAGAACATTGCAGCTACAAGAATTCGAGAAGGCTTTTCAACCTTTTTCCTACAAAGGGCAAACAGGTTCTTGTGGGAGCCGGAGAAGAAAATAGCGGGATCGTCGATATCGGAGACGGTTTAGGGGTCGCGTTTAAGATAGAGTCGCATAATCATCCGTCGGCGGTCGAACCGTTTGAGGCATCGGCTACCGGCATAGGCGGATGCCTGAGGGATATATTTACGACCGGGGCGCGGCCTGTCGCGGGTTTGGGTGCGCTCAGATTCGGAAATCTGGATAATGAGAAGGTAAAATTTTTGTTTAAAGAGGTTATCAGGGGGCTTGCCCATTACGCAAATACGGCTGAGGTAAGCGCCGTGGGCGGAGATACCTACTTCGATGAAAGCTACGAAGGGAATCCTCTTGTCAACGCCTTTGTTGTCGGAATAGTCAAGAAATCGGATATCGTAAGAGGCGCTGCCGAGGGGGCAGGCAACCCCGTATATTATATCGGCGGAGATACGGGCAGAGACGGCGTAGGCGGCGCAAGCTTCGCCTCAAAAGAGATTACGGAGGAGTCGAGCTCAACAAAAAACGCTGTTGCGATAGGCGATCCGGAGCTCGGTAAGCGCCTCAGGGAGGCATGCCTTGAGCTGATAGAGAAGGGGCTCGTTGTGGGCATGCAGGATATGGGCGCGGCCGGCCTTACCTGCTCTTCATGCGAAACTGCCGCGAGAAGCGGAACCGGTATCGAAATAGACGTATCTTTAATACCGCAGAGAGAAAAGAAGATGACGCCTTATGAGATCCTGTTGTCGGAGTCACAGGAGAGAATGCTCGCCATCTTAAAGAGCGGCAGGGAAGATGAAGCCCTCGGTGTACTCAAGAAATGGAAGGTAAACGCCGCTAAGATAGGCAAGGTCACGAACGACAAGATGATGAGAGTTAAAGAAAATGGCGTTGTCGTGTGCGAGATTCCGGCCGAAGCCCTTACCAAAAAAGCGCCGCTGTACAGAAGGGAAACAAAAGAACCGTCGTATCTAAAAGAGGCTCAAGCGCTGAACCCAAGCTCTGTCAAAGAGCCCAATGATCTCAATGAGGTCATTCTGAAACTGCTCGATTCTCCGACTATCGCAAGCAAAGAGTCGGCTTATAAAAAATTTACTTTCGTCGATAAGGACGAGGTGCTGGTCAATGCCGGATCGGACGCTGCCGTTATCAAAGTCAAAGGCACAAAAAAGGCCCTGGCGATAAGCGTTGATTGCAACGGCAGGTACTGCTACCTGAATCCTTTCAACGGCGCTATGATGGCGGTGGCGGAAGCGGCGAGAAATGTCGTATGCGCCGGCGGAAGGCCGCTCGCCGTTACGGACGGCCTGAATTTCGGCAACCCGATGAAGCCGGAAAATTACTGGCAGTTTGAAAAATGCATCGAAGGAATATCGGCGGCTTGCAGGGCGCTCGATACACCCGTCATAAGCGGAAACGTGAGTTTCTACAATGAAAACCCAAAGGGCGCGATAGATCCGACGCCTATGATCGGGATAGTGGGCCTTATTAGCGACGCCGAAAAGCGCGTCACGCAGGATTTCAAAAAAGAAGGGGACATGGTTGTTCTTCTGGGAGAAAATGCGGCTGATCTTTCCGGCAGTGAATACCTGTATCTGGTCCACCGTATAAAGAAGGGCAATCCCCAAATAGATATGAAAAAAGAAAAGGCGGTCCAGGAGGCATGCCTTGAGGCTATAGAATCCGGGATAGTCAATTCAGCCCATGACTGTTCTGAAGGAGGCCTGGCCGTAGCGCTCGCAGAATCGTGTATTTCAAACAAAGACCGCATGTTAGGCGCTGCGATAAAGCTGGACGGCAATACAAGGAAAGACGCCGCCCTTTTCGGAGAGGCTCCTTCAAGAATAGTTATTTCTATCAATAAAAATAAATTGCCTGTCCTTGAAAGCATAGTCAGGAAACACGCTGTCCCGCACAAAATTCTGGGCAGTGTCGAAGGGAAAAAATTGACTATTCAGTGCGGCAATACAACGATTATCGACCAAACCTTGGCGAAGTTAAGCGATACGTGGAGGAACGCTATTCCGAATCGATTATCATAATAAAAAATATTTGTCTTTTGTGAAGATATAGTATATATTATATGAAATAGGGGCAACTCTACGGAAAACGCCGTTCATCGTTAAAGCGAGTTAATGCCAAAGACGATAGAAACACTTAGAAGTCCCGTCTTCAAAGAAGATGTGCTTCACAGCCACATCGCAGATACGTATTTTCACAAGAATTCCCACACAAAAACGCGCAAGAAGAAGCATGCGCGCCGCTTAAATATCGACTTCCCCAGATTGTTCATCACGTGGGCTATCGTGGCCGCGTTATCGCTATCTGTCTTCATCTCGATAACGTCCCTGCATAAACGCTACATAGGAATTTTGCGGAAAGAGACAGCCGCCCTCAAGGTGATCGATGTCGTCACGCAGGGTTCCGTAAATAAGACTATCATAGGAAAGTTTGAATTCCGGGGACAGGCCAGGAGAGGGAAGAGCTCCGAAATAAAAGATTCCGTCATTTTGAATAACCCTAAAAAATATAACTGGGCGGACCTGTCGGTAGATTTTAAATTTCCGGTCGATGTTTCGCGGAGGGCCCTATTATTATCGCTTCGCGGCAGTATCGGAGGAGAGAAGATGAGCGTAGTCTTGCGGGATACTAAAAACAGGTCTTCAAGGTTAAGCGATATATCTCTCTCCTCAAACCTGAAAGACAAGATGATACACATGGATGAATTTAAGGGAGATATCGATCTCGGCAATATCAATCATTTAAGGTTGGAATACGGCCACGCGGGGGAGTCGGTCAGCCAGATGGATTCCCCCATAAACGTAACGATATATGTAAATAATATAAGCCTTGCGAAGGAGGAAGAATCATGAAGACTATATCGGTCGCGAACCAAAAGGGCGGTTGCGGCAAAACAACGACGGCAATAAACCTTTCGAGCGCACTGGCATCTTTGGGAAAAAGGGTGCTTTTAATAGACCTCGACCCTCAATCGCACGCCTCTTTTGGTTTAGGTGTAACGAACCAGACCGTCAACAAATCGATATACAACGTCCTTACGGACAACTCCGACAAGAGGTGCCCCATAAACGAATGCATACTGCAGGCTTCCAAAAATCTGGACGTTGCTGTGTCCAACATACTCCTGAGCACGCTGGAACAGGAATTGAAGGATAAGGAGGATGCCGTATCGAAACTTCATAATGTCATAACCGCAAGCGATCTTAACTACGATTACATCATAGTGGATTGCCCTCCCAGCCTCGGGTTCCTGACCTTCAACGCTTTGAGGGCGGCAGATCTCGTCCTCGTCCCGATAGATATGAGCGCATTTTCGCTCATGGGCGTGGCGAAACTTCTCGGGATGCTGGAGCTTATAAAGGTCAAAATAAACCACGCGCCGAAAGTGAACTCGCTTGCCACAATTTTTGACAAAAGGACAAAATATTCCGAAACGATGCTTAACGAGATAAGAGCGCTCTTTAAAGACCAGATGCTCCAAACCATCATAAGGATGAACGTCACATTGAAAAGAGCGGCTGCGAAGGGAGTTTCTGTAATTGAGTTCGACAAAGAATGCAATGGGGCTATAGACCATCTCTCTTTGGCTAAAGAACTGATGAAAGAGGACGAAGAAGAGATGCTCCGAATCGAGAACTCCAGGGCCATGATGGCCATCGCCTCAACCCAGGCCCAGGAGACCGAAAAACCGTCTTCTGATAACACCGCTCAAATCATAGAGGATGCCGTTAAGAAGCTCGCGAAAGAGATCGTTTTCGCCATCAACGCGCCGAACGCCAGAGAAATATATCTTGTGGGCGACTTTAACCAATGGAAGATAGACGACCGGGCAAGGCTATCAAGATCCGAGGGCGGCTTATGGGAAAAGAGGCTGGGCCTTACCCCAGGCAAATATAGATATAAATTCGTAGTCGACGGAGAATGGGTTATCGATTCGCAAAACTCCGAGCGCGAACAAAACATGTTCGGCACATTCGACTCCGTTGCAAAACTCTAGTAAAGGAATGGCTTAATGCCCAACCTAAAAGGAGACTTCACAAAAGAGGACCCCTGGCGCATATTCAGGATAATGAGCGAATTCGTAGACGGTTTCGAGGAGCTGTCCGACGTAAAAGAAGCCGTTTCGATATTCGGCTCCGCAAAGGCTCGGGCTTCAAGCAGGTTTTATAAAATCGCGGAAGAGACGGCCTCAAGGCTCGTAAAGAGCGGCTACGCCATCATCACAGGCGCCGGCCCCGGAATAATGGAAGCGGCGAATAAAGGGGCTAAAAGAGCGAAGGGTGAATCGATCGGGCTCAATATCCTTATACCGATAATGCAAAAACCGAATAAGTACATAACGAGACTCCTGGAATTCAAATACTTCTTCTGCAGAAAAGTCATGTTCGCGAAATACTCTAAGGCCCTCGTCGCGTTTCCCGGCGGCTTCGGTACGATGGATGAGTTTTTCGAGGCCGTTACGCTGGTTCAGACAAAACGCATAGAGCCGTTTCCTGTTATTTTAGTCGGAAGCAAATACTGGAAAGGCCTGATCAAATGGATGGAGGATACGCTTATCCCCAATAAGACCATAACTAAATCCGACCTTAAGATCTTCTCGGTAGTGGATACCCCCCAGGAAGTCGTCACCATAATAAACAGATTCTATAAGGCCTAAAAAAGCGCACAAAAAAAGGATGGCAACAGCGCTTTGTAGGTATCGTGTACCTTCAGGCCCGAGAACGGGTCAATGGACTGTTGTCATCCGTATATAAGTATACCTGATATTCTGAAAAAATCAAGTCCTCGGGCCTATTGACCGCTTCTATAACATGATGTATAATAAGGAGTTATGAAAAAAGAATTTGATGTAATTATTATCGGCGCCGGTCATGCCGGCTGTGAGGCCAGCCTTGCCTCGGCGAGGCTTGGCTGTAAAACGCTTCTCTTGACGATGAACCTTGATACCGTCGGGCTAATGTCATGCAACCCCGCAATCGGAGGGCTTGCCAAGGGGCAGCTCGTAAAAGAGATAGACTCGCTCGGCGGACAAATGGCGAAGGCAACGGACGCAACAGCGATCCAATTCAGGCTTCTAAACACCAGAAAGGGGCCGGCCGTAAGGTCTACGAGGGCCCAGGTCGACAGGCTCGCATACAGGCTCTATATGAGGTCTATCATCGATGGCCAGCCCAACCTTGAAGCAAGAGAAGGCCTCGTTGAGAAGATCCTGACCAAAAACGGTTCCGTATATGGCGTAAGGACCGCGCTCGGCCAGGAATTTTACGGCAAATCTCTCATAATAACGCCCGGCACTTTTTTGAACGGCCTCATGCACATAGGGCTTGAAAGTTTCCCGGGCGGCAGGATCGGGGAAAAACATTCAAGCGGACTTTCGGATTCCATTAAGGGCCTGGGCCTGAAGATGGGGAGGTTGAAGACCGGAACGTGCGCCAGGCTCGACGGCAAGACGATAAATTTCGATAAATTAGCCGTCCAGCACGGCGATCCCGATATAATACCTTTTTCTTTTCAGACGAAAAAGATGACCAGGGAACAGCTTCCCTGTTACATAACATACACAAACAAAAATACGCATGAAATCATAAGGAATAACCTCGACAGATCTCCGCTCTTTACGGGGATAATAAAGGGGACCGGCGTGCGCTACTGCCCGTCTATCGAGGATAAGATCTACCGCTTCCCTGACCGTGATAAACACCACATATTTTTAGAGCCTGAGGGCATGAATACAACCGAATATTACCCGAACGGCATATCTACAAGCCTGCCCGTCGATGTTCAGGAAAAGATGGTAAATTCCATAGAGGGCCTTGAAAACGCGAAGATCACCAGGCCAGGCTACGGAATAGAGTATGATTACGTCGACCCCACCCAGCTAAATCCTGCGCTGGAAACAAAGACGGTCTCGGGCCTATATCTGGCAGGGCAGATAAACGGAACTACCGGTTATGAGGAGGCGGCCGGCCTGGGGCTGATGGCAGGCATAAACGCCGCGTTAAAAACAAAAGGGAAGAAGCCTCTCGTCCTGGACCGTTCTCAGGCCTACATAGGAGTGCTTATAGACGACCTGGTCACAAAAGGGACGAGCGAACCGTATCGCATGTTCACTTCGCGTGTGGAGTACCGTCTCATGATCCGCGAGGATAACGCCTCCTTTCGCCTTATGCCGCTCGGACGCGAGATCGGATTGGTCAGAGAGGAAGTATATGCTGCCATGCTAAAAAAGAAGGCGCGCATAGAAGGTGAGATCGAAAGGCTCAGGAAAAGCCGCCTTGATAGGATATTGAGGCGCCCCGGCATCTCGTACGCAGAGCTTTCTCGCAATAAAGAGAATATGCTTTCGCAGGATGAGGCAAGAAGCGTGGAGATAGAAGTTAAGTATGAGGGCTTTGTCAAGAGGCAGCTTGCCGAAATAGGAAGGCTGAAAAACATAGAGAAGGTAAGGATACCGGATACCGTCGACTATAAGAATGTCCACGGACTGTCTTCCGAGGTTAAAGAGAAGCTCTCAAAGATAAAGCCGGTAAACCTGGGGCAGGCAAGCCGCATATCGGGTGTGACGCCCGCGGCGGTGTCGATACTAATGGTACATTTCGATAAACTGCGACGACTAAAACCATGAAACCATATAACGACTATAACACTTACCTTAGGAAC
>JAPLMI010000194.1 GCA_026387115.1 Candidatus Omnitrophota bacterium
AACGGGACGTGATTTTGTCGGGCGCGATTATGCCGTTCTTCGCGCCGGCCTCGATAGCCATGTTGCACATCGTCAGTCTGTCGTCTATCGATAAATTCTCTATTGTCTCGCCGCAGAACTCCATCGCCCTGTACCGCGCTCCGTCAACCCCGATATCGCCTATTAAATGCAGGATCAGATCCTTGCCCCCGACCCATTTATTCAGTTTGCCGAAGAATATGAATTTCATCGATTCGGGAATTTTGAGCCAGCAGGTGCCGGTGATCATGGCGGCCGCAAGGTCCGTCGAGCCTACGCCCGTCGAGAACGCCCCCAACGCCCCGTATGTGCAGGTATGGGAGTCCGCGCCTATCACCAGGTCGCCCGGCAGAACCAGCCCCATCTCCGGGAGGAGCGCGTGCTCTATCCCCATCTTTCCAACCTCGAAATAATTCTTTATGCCGTACTTCTTCGCGAAATCCGCCAGCATCCTGCAGTGGTTGGCGCTCTTCATGTCTTTCGCCGGCGCGAAATGGTCCGGAACGAGCACGACCTTCTTCTTATCAAAAACTTTCCTGGCGCCGGCCTTCTCGAATTCCTCGATCGCGAGCGGAGCGGTGATGTCGTTTCCGAGGCACAGGTCTACCTTTACGTCGATGAACTCGCCGGGATGGACATCCTTCAATTTCGTGTGTTTCAGTAATATTTTTTCGGTGATAGTGCAGCCCATCGTATCCTTTAGATCTCTTTCATCATCGCGATTTCTTTGCATCCCGGAAAATACATGCACTTTATGCATTCGCTCCAGATCTTGTGCGGCAGTTCTTTCTTGTCTATTATCGCAAAACCGAACTTTTCAAAGTACTCAGGAATGTAAGTGAGCGCGAATACCTTCTTCACCTTCAATGCCCTGGCATCCTTCATGCACTGCCCAAGGAGTTTTTTCCCTATGCCGCGGCCGTTCTTATTCTTCACGACGGCGAGGCTCTTTATCTCTGCGAGATCCTCCCAGTCTACATGGAGCGCGCAAGCCCCGCATATATTGGAGCCCTCGGCGTAGACCCAGAAATCCCTTATATTCTCGTAAAGCTCGTTAAGCGACCTGGGGAGCATCTGTTCGCGCTTGGCGTAGAAATTTACGAGCTTCTGTATCTTCTTTACATCAGAGACATCGGCTTTTCTTATCGTCATAGCTCTTTCTTTCTGTAAAATGGTTTCTTTTCGAACCTGCACAGCCTATAAAGAATACAAGACCCGCATCTCGGGCCTTGCGCCTTGCACGTCTTTCGACCGTGTTCTATTATACCTAAATGGAATCCATATATCAAGTGCTTTGGAATGATGGCGGATAATACGCCGTGCGCCTCTTCTATATTGAGATCTTTGTCAATAATGCCCAACCTCTTGGTCACCCTGAATATATGGGTATCTACCGGCATTACCGGCCTTCCGAAACTAAACAAGAGGACACACGCCGCCGTCTTCGGGCCTACGCCTTTCAGGGATTTCAGGTATTTGAGCGCATCGCCGGTATCTAACCTTGCCAGGCTTGCCAGGCTAAGCTTGCCTTCGCGCCTTTTTATCTCCCCTAACACCTCTTTTATGCGTTTCGCCTTGATATTGGCAAGCCCCGCGCGCTTTATCAGGCGCGCGACAGTCCTTGCGTCAACCTTCGACAATCCATCCCACGTCCTGAAATTCTTTTTCAGCACCGCGAACGCCGCGAGCGAATTCCTGTCATTCGTATTCTGCGACAGTATCGTGCACATGAGCCCGTCGACCGGATCGGATTTCCTGAATTCCGGAGGCCTTCCGTACGCCCTATTCAAGAGCGTTAAAATACATCTTATTTTATGCTGAGCATTCATCAAATATTTAGAATAGAGTCGAGCAACAGCTTTGTGTAATCATGGTCGGGTTTGGAATAGATTTTTTGCGTCGGCCCTTCCTCGACAATTTTTCCCTCCTTCATGACGGCGATCCTGTCGGACATGAACCTGACTACCCGCAAGTCGTGGCTGATAAAAAGATATGTTATCGAGAATTTTTTCTGGACATCCTTTAATAATCGCAGGATCTGAAGCTGAACGGTAACGTCAAGGCTCGAGACGGGCTCGTCGCAGACGATGAACTCAGGATCTGTGAGGACGGCGCGTGCGATCGCTATCCTCTGACGTTCGCCGCCGGAAAATTGGTGCGGGTATTTGTTGAGCGCGCCCTTCGGAAGTTTGACCAGATCAAGCATCTCTTCGACCTGACCCTTGGCTATCTTTCCGTAGGGGAGGTTTAAACCTCCCCTACGGACAGCTGAACTCTGCAAGACCAGCCCCTCGGCTACTATATCATACACCCTCATCTTCGGGTCGAGTGATGCTTGCGGATCCTGAAATATAACCTGTATTTTTTTAGTGCCCACTTCAATCGATCCTGCGTCGGGTTTTAAAATTCCGAGGATCAGTTTGCCGAGCGTCGTCTTGCCGCATCCGGATTCTCCGACGAGTCCGAAGGTCTCGGCCTTCTCTATCTCGAGAGACACGCCGTCGACGGCGTTGACGACACCTGAGGCCGTTTTTAAATAACCGCGTTCGATCGGGAAAGATTTCTTCACGCCGTTAAGTTTAACGATCATGCGAGCGCCTTTACCGATTCCAGCAGTGAAATCGTATATTCTTCCTTAGGACTTGTAAGGATATTGTGCGCGCTGCCCATCTCGACTATTTTCCCCCCGTGCATGACGCCGACCTCATCGCACATCTTCGCGATTATTCCGAAATCATGGCTTATGAAAAGGATCGACAGTTTCTCGAGCTCGATGATTTCTTTGAGAAGGTCCAGGATCTCGGCCTGGATAGTGACATCGAGTGCTGTTGTCGGCTCATCCATGATCAAAAGCTCAGGTTTATTTACAAGCGCCATAGCTATCATAGCGCGCTGCTTTGTTCCACCGGAAAGCTGGTGAGGATAGTCATAAAAGATCTTCTTCGGATCAGAAATACGGACCTTTTTTAAATATTCCATGGCCGATTCTCTTGCCTTTCCTTCGCCGATCTTTTGATGAGCGAGGATGGCCTCCGCGATCTGGTATCCTATAGTAAAGACCGGATTGAACGCGCTCGATGGCTCCTGGAAGACCATCGTGATCCTGGAGCCCCTGACGCTCCGGAGATATTCTTCGTCCATCGCCAGGAGGTCTCGGCCGTCAAAAAGGATCTGGCCGCCCATTATCTTACCGGGTTCGGGCACTAACCTCAGGATCGAAAGCACGGTAAGCGTCTTGCCGGATCCGGACTCGCCCACAAGCCCGAATACCGTATTATCCTTTATCTTGAAACTGATATCGTTCACGGCTTTTACAATGTCGTGTTGCGTATAAAAGTAAGTCTTCAGATTGTCGACTTGTAAAATATTCATTCTTTCAGCCCCGGCTCCAGTATATCGCGGAGCCCTTCACCCAGTAAATTGTACGCCAGCACCGTAAGCAAAATAAATATGCCGGGAAATATCGTAAGCCACCAGGCCACGCCGAGAGTGGACTTGCCGTCCATCAGAATATTCCCCCAGCTCGGCGTCGGAGGCTGGACGCCTATCCCTAAGAAGCTTAAGGCAGATTCCACCAGAATCGCCCCGCCTATTCCGAGTGTCGCGCTCACCAGGACCGGCCCGATGGCGTTCGGTATGAGATGCCTTGCGATGATCCATGCGTCACTCGCGCCCATAACTTCCGCGGCCGCGACATAATCGCGCTCCTTCAATGTCAGGACTTCGGCCCTCACGAGCCGCGCCACACCCATCCACGATGTCACGCCTATCACGGCCATTATGTTAAAGATCGACGGTTCGAGGATCGCTATCACGGCAAGTATCAGGAAAAACGTCGGGAAACATAACATTATATCGACGAACCTCATCATGACGGAATCGACCCTGCCGCCGTAATAACCGGCGATCGAACCGAAGATCACGCCGATCAAGACCGCGATGCCCACCGCGATAAAACCTATCGAAAGGGATATCCGCGAGCCGTAAACTATGCGCGAGAAGATGTCGCGCCCCAGCGGATCGGTTCCCAATATGTGGATTCTCGAAGGCGCGGCGAGGATGCTATCCGTATCGATAGCGGAAGGATCGTAAGGCGCTATTAACGGCGCGAATAAGGCAAAGGCCAGGATAACAAATATAAATATCAGGGCGCCGAACGCGAGTCTATTTTTTATCAATTCTTTCATTTTTCACCCGAGACCCGTATGCGCGGGTCGGCATATGAATACGCCGCATCGGCCAACAAATTTCCCAGCAATGTCAGGATAGCGCCGATCGAAAGGACGCCCAAAATCACGGGGTAATCCCTCGCCATGACGGATTCGTAGAAAAGCCTGCCCATCCCGGGGATCGCGAATATCGATTCAAATATGACGCTTCCGCCGATAAGTCCCGGTATCGAAAGGCCGAGGATCGTTATAACGGGTAGAAGCGCGTTCCTCAAAGCGTGCTTATAGATCACGTCCCGTTCCTTAAGCCCTTTCGCCCGCGCCGTCCGTATGTAATCCTGGTGAATTATCCCGATCATCGAAGCCCTCATATATCTGGATATGCCGGCAAGGCTTCCGAACGCCGCGATGGAGACCGGCAGGATGAGGTGTTTCGCCACATCCAGAACTTTTCCCAGGAGGCTGTAATATTCAAAATCGAGCGATTTGATGCCGGATATCGGGAGCCACCCCAGCTGAATGGCGAACAGGCTCATCAGCATGAGCGCGAGCCAGAATTCAGGCACCGAAAATCCGATAAACGCGAAAATCGTCGTAGCCCTATCCGCGACCGAGCCTCTTCTTAGGGCCGAAATAACCCCGAGGGGAATTCCGATAAATAATATTAAGATCATTGACGAGATATTTATAAGAAGCGTTATCGGGATCCGCTCGATTATCTTCTGCGAGACCGGCCTGTCGTCCATGTAGGACCTGCCGAAATCGAATGTCGCGAACCTCTTCAGCCACTCGAAGTACTGGACGCCTAGCGGCTTATCCAGTCCGTAGAGCTTATCGAGCCTCGCCCTCGCCTCGAACGAGACCTTCGGATTAAGGTTCGTCTGAATATCGGTAGGCTTCCCCGGCGCGAGATGGATCACGAAGAATGAGATGAGCGTTATCCCGAGAAACACAGGAATGAGCCCTAAAAGTCTTTTCGCGATATAGCTAAGCATGCCATCCTCTAAACCTAAGCCTCGTTATGTTCGCACAAGTAGTTAACTAAATTTTACGGGTCCTGCCGCTCCCTCGGCTTTTCTTTCTAGGGCTCGCCTGGGGTTCACAATCGACCTGTGTAAATCCACGGTGTGTCTGTATGCCCGCCAGGATTACCTCCGAGAACGACGTCCCATATAGCCATAGATTTGTGGGTATGTAATCCTAA
>JAPLMI010000039.1 GCA_026387115.1 Candidatus Omnitrophota bacterium
TTTTGGCCGAGTCTATAAAGAGGATATTCAGCTATAAAAAATTAATTCTTGTCCTGGGCGTATCCAAGGATAAGGACATAAAAGGGATATTGGATGAGCTCCTGCCGATAAGCGATTCTATTGTGTTGACCAAATCGAAAGTCCTCGCGCGGGCTCTCGAGCCCGGCAGGATTTGGGAGAGGATAAGGGAAAAGAAGGGAATGTTTTTGACAACCGGTGCGGAAGAGGCGATAATCAAGGCGAGAGAGATAGCGAACCTCGAGGACTTGATATTGATAACAGGGTCTCTATTCCTTGTCGGCGAGGCAAGGGCGATATATGTTAAAGAATAATGCGGAAGATACGATCGTCGCGATCTCGACGCCCGTCGGGGAGGGCGGCATAGGCATCGTCCGCATGAGCGGGCCGCGATCCTTAAAGATAGCGGACGGGATATTTTTATCGAAGGACGGATCGAAGCCTTCGAAATTCAGGACGTACACGACGCATTACGGGCATATAGTCGCCGAGAACCGAATTATCGACGAAGTCATATTGACGGTGATGAAAACGCCGAAGAGCTATACCAAAGAGGATGTGGTTGAGATAAACTGCCACGGCGGCATACAGGCTGTGAAAAAAGTCCTGGATCTGGCGCTGAAACGCGGCGCAAGGCTCGCCGAGCCGGGCGAATTTACCAGGAGGGCATTCCTGAACGGCAGGCTCGACCTCGCGCAGGCCGAGGCCGTAGCCGACGTCATAAGGGCTAAGACCGAAGCCTCGCTCAAAGTCGCGATGAACCAGCTTGAGGGCGAGCTCTCCAGAAGCGTAGACGCGGTAAGGCAGGACGCGATCGACATCGCCTCGCACATAGAGGCGGGGATAGATTTTCCCGAAGAAGGCCTTGAGCTCGGCGAGAAGAAGGCCCTCGTCAAAAAAACCGAAGACGTTGTCAGCAGGCTTAAAAAGCTGGTCGATAGTTACGAGGAGGGCATCGTATTCAGAGAAGGGGTCTTGGCGATCATATGCGGGAAGCCCAACGTGGGAAAATCAAGCCTCATGAATCTCTTATTGAAACGCGACAGGGTCATCGTCTCGCCCCTGCCCGGCACGACCAGGGACGCTGTCGAGGAGATCATAAATCTAAGAGGCATCCCTATAAGGATCGTCGATACGGCCGGTATATCGGAAACGAAAGGCGCGGTTGAAAAAGAGGCTGTGTTAAAAAGCAAGCGTTATCTCGAGATGGCCGATATCGTCCTATTGATGCTAGACGCATCCGCTAAAATAGACAAGAGGGACCTCGACATAATAAAATTGGTAAAGGGCAAAAAGAAGATAGTCCTTATAAATAAAATTGATCTTGCCCGAAATAGAAAGACAGGTAAGGATGAAGTTAAGGCCTTATTCGAAAAAGAGAAAGTCATGGAAGTATCAGTGGAGAAGAAGAGGAACATAAAAGAGCTCGAGGATATGATCGCCGATACTGTTTTTGAAGGGCGTTTCAGCCAGGCCGAATCCGCGATAGTGAGTAACGCCAGGCACAGGGAGGCGCTTGACAAAGCGTATCGTTGTATGCTATCAGTTAAAAGAGAGCTCGATGAAGAGCTGTCGCCTGAACTTACGGCGATAGACCTGAGGGAAGCGATATTCGAACTGGGGCTTGTCATGGGAAAGTCGGTTTCCGAAGATATTCTGGATCGGATATTCGAGCGGTTCTGCATCGGGAAATAAAAGGAGTGAAATGGATAAAAAACGCATTGAAAAAGCAGTGAGAGAGATTCTATCGGCGGTCGGCGAAAACCCGGACCGCAGCGATATAAAAGATACGCCGAGAAGAGTCGCCGAGATGTATGAAGAGATACTTGGCGGTATAAAGAAGGATCCGTCAAAGGAGCTCGAGGTCGTATTCGAAAAAGAGCACGACGAGATAGTCCTCTTAAAGGGCATACCGTTATATTCGGTCTGCGAGCATCATCTCCTGCCGTTCTTCGGCCGGGCGCACGTCGCCTATATCCCGAGCAATAACCGTGTCACGGGCCTCAACCATAACCAGCGCCGTGCGCGGCGTCTTCAGGCGAAACGAGAAGACACGCGCCGAAGCGCTGTCATTGATCCGCGGATGATTCCCTTCCCTGTATTTAGTTGAAATCTTCAGATTAATATATTATAATAATTACCCCTATAATATAGGAGAGGGTACAGATGAACTATTTTGCCGAATTCGGCAAGAATTACATATTCTGGGCATCCGCGGCTGCCTGGATAATAGCGCAGTCCATCAAGGTCGCGCTCGGCGTATGGAGGGAGAAGCGGTTCAATTTCAGATGGTTCACAGGCACCGGCGGAATGCCCAGCTCCCACGTTGCGGGAATGTCGGCCCTGGCGACTTCGGTCGGTGTGACGTACGGATTTGATTCCGCCTTGTTCGCCGTGGCGCTCACGTTCACCCTCATAGTCATGTTCGACGCGCAGGGCGTAAGGCACGCGGCAGGCAAACAGGCGAGGATCCTCAATAAGATGCTGGACGACATATATTGGAAGAAGAAGCTGGACGAAAAGGAGCTTAAAGAGCTCCTGGGCCATACGCCGGTGGAGGTATTTGCCGGCGCGTTCCTGGGAATTGTCATATCGCTCCTTTTCTACAAATAGACGAGAGGCCTTTAATGAAGGTTAAAAACGTAGTCTTGGCTTTGATAATAATCGCGATAGCGCTTGCGGTTCTGCTGGCAGCCAGGATCCTGATGACCGGGCCCGGCGATAAAATACCTTCATCGGGAAAGAAGGGCATCGAGGCAGTCTCGGCCGAGACCGAAGGCGCCTTACTGGCGATTGCCGACAGGACGCAAAATTCAGGAGATCTCCTGAAAGCCCGGGAGGCGTATCAGAGATTTATCGAGAAGTTTCCGTCATCCGATAAACTGCCGAAAACCCAGGAAGCGCTGGAGAATTTAAATGTAAGGATATTGTTCTCGCCAATAACGACGAGCGATTCTATCGTGTATCGGATCGAGAAGGGCGACAGCCTTACCAGGATTGCCAGGAAATTCAACACAACGCCCGAACTTATACAAAGAGCGAATAATCTGAAGGACAGCTTTATCAAGATCGGCAAATCACTCAAAATTTCAAAAACGAAATTCAGCATAGTCATCGACAAATCACAGAATATATTGACGCTCAAATCGGACCAGGAGATATTAAAGACCTATCGTGTCTCCACCGGCAAGAATTCCTGCACGCCTGTAGGTGCCTTCACTATTACCAGCAGGATAATCGATCCGCCGTGGTATCCTCCTTCCGGCGGGATGATCCCTTCGGGAGACCCCAAGAACGTCCTCGGCTCAAGGTGGCTTGGCTTGTCAAAACCCAGTTATGGAATACACGGGACGACGCAGCCGGAATCGATCGGCCAAAGCGTTACCGAAGGCTGCATCAGGATGACGAACTCGGATGTCGAAGAACTCTATTCGATAATCCCCGTCGGCACGGAAGTCGTGATAGTGGACTAGTTCTTTAAGGAGGCGGACTTAATGGCCATGCACGTGACAGGGCTTGAATTCGAAAGGCCTATAATAGAGCTGGAGAGGAAGATAGACGAGCTCAAAGGCTTCACCGCCCACAGAGATATAGATATATCCGGCGAGGTCCGCCGCCTAGAAGAAAAACTGGACCATATCAAAAAAGACATATACGATAACCTCACCCCGTGGCAGAGGGTCCAGATCGCACGCCACCCCAAAAGGCCTTACACCTTAGATTATATAGAAATGATTTTAACGGATTTTATGGAGATCCACGGCGACAGGCATTTTGCCGACGATAAGGCGCTCGTCGCCGGCCTCGCGAAACTGGACGGCGAGAATATCGTGGTGATCGGGCATCAGAAGGGCAAGGATACGAAGGAGAACCTGGAAAGGAATTTCGGCAGCGCCCATCCGGAAGGCTACAGGAAGGCGATGCGCGCGATGAAGCTTGCCGAAAAGTTCGGCCTTCCTGTAATAGCCTTCGTCGATACGCCGGGCGCATATCCCGGGATAGGCGCGGAGGAGCGGGGCCAGGCCGAGGCGATCGCCTATAATTTAAGAGAGATGGCCGATCTTAAGACGATAATCCTGGTGTTCGTCATAGGGGAAGGCGGGTCAGGAGGCGCGCTGGGCATAGGCGTCGGGGACAGGGTTTACGTCCTGGAGAACGCGTACTATTCGGTGATCTCTCCGGAAGGCTGCGCCGCCATATTATGGAAAGAACGCTCGAAGTCGCCGGACGCGGCGGCTGCCCTGAAGCTGACAGCGAAAGACCTCTTCGAAATGCGCATAATCGACGGTGTCGTCAAAGAGCCGCTCGGCGGAGCGCACAGGAACCCGCAAGGCGCGGCCGAGGCCGTTAAAAAGACGATAAAGAAAGACCTCGCGGCGCTCGAGGCGATGCCCAAGGACAAACTGATAGATGAGCGTTATAATAAGATCAGGTCGATCGGTGTTTTTAGAGAACCTTAGCATGGAGACGAAGAAAACGGTTATAATAGTACCGAGCCAGACCGAATCGATAAAGAAGGTCTCTTCGAAAATACTGGGTTCTCTTAAGCCTTACGGGGTGAGCGCGGAGACGCTTTTTGACATACGCCTTTGCACCGAAGAGGCGGTCCGCAATGCCATCGTCCACGGCAACCTTTCCGATAAGAATTTATTGACTACGGTATCGTATTGGATAGAAGACGGCGCTATTTTTATTGAAGTCGAGGACGAGGGTGTGGGATTCGACCGCGGCGCTCTACCAGATCCGACAACGGAGGACAACCTGATGAAAGGTTCCGGCAGGGGCGTATATCTGATCGATAGACTGATGGATTCGGCCCGGTTCAACGAATCCGGCAATAAAATCACTATGATAAAAAAGTTAAAATGATATACTACTAAGGAGGCGGCCTATGGCAGTGAAATTCGAGGAAAAATTTGGTTTAACGGTATGCCATATCGAAGGCGAGGTTGACATAACTTCAAGCCCAGACATAAAGAAGGCGTTCGATAAACTTATATCGAAGAAGACGCCGAAGATCGTGATAAACCTGTCGAGGGTATCCTATGTCGATTCGTCGGGGCTGGCGACGCTGGTCGAGATATTGAAGAACATGAGGACATACGGCGGAAAGATGAGGCTTGCGAACCTCTCTCCGAAGATAAAGAGCCTTTTCGAGATAACGAAACTCGAGAAGCTTTTCGAGATCATGGCAAGCGAGGAAGAGGCCCTCTCCAATTTTTAAGGCAAGACCTATGAATTTCATTGAACGGATAGGCGGTATAGTGATTTCCACAGGCCGGCACGCCAAAGATGTGCTGGCCTTATTTTTTGATACGCTCTTCTGGCTCACGGCAGGCCCGCTCAAAAATAAGTTCGTAAAGAAGGAAGGCATATTCGCCCAGTTGGTCTTCGCCGGCATCGGCTCGCTTGTGATAGCGCTCTTCGTCTCCTTCTTTACCGGCATCGTCATCGCGATGCAGTCGGCCTACCAGCTCTCGAGATTCGGCGCGAACATCTATGTCGCGCCGATGGTCGCGGTCGGGATCGCGCGCGAACTGGGGCCGGTTTTAACGGCGCTTGTCGTCGCGGGAAGGGTGGGCGCGGCGATCGCGGCCGAGCTCGGGACGATGAAGGTCACCGAGCAGATAGAGGCGCTTGAGACGATGGCGCTAGACCCAATACGGTTTCTCGTGGTGCCGAGGTTCCTCGGCCTGTTGATCATGCTGCCGTGCCTTACAATATTCGCGGATATCATGGGGATATTCGGGGGATTTCTCGTAGGCGTCTTTAATCTGCGCCTCGACCCATACAGGTATATAACGTTTTCATTCCAATTCATGCAATGGAAGGATGTCTGGACCGGGCTTGTGAAGAGCGTCGTATTCGCCATAATAATTTCTATGGTAGGCTGTTACATGGGATTAAGGACTAAGGGCGGGGCCGAAGGCGTCGGTAAAGCGACGACGCTCTCCGTCGTGACGAGTTTCATCCTGATAATTCTTTTCGATTGCTTATTGACCGGGTTCTTCTATTTCACGCAGAAGTAGGGTATAGAAAAATGGAAAAGGAAGTCGTAATAAAATCGGAAAATGTCGCCAAGAAATTCGGAGACCGGACCGTTCTCGACGGCGTGAGCCTTGAGATATACAGGGGCGAGACGTTTGTCATAATGGGCGGCTCCGGCTGCGGGAAGAGCACAATGCTACGCCATCTTATAGGCGCCCTTAAACCGGATTCCGGGAAGATAAGCCTTTTAGGAAAGGACCTGAGCAAATTGACCGATGACGAACTGGACACGGTGAAGAAGAAGATAGGGATGTCTTTCCAGTCTTCCGCGTTATTCGATTCGATGAACATAGGCGAAAACGTGTCGCTTCCTTTAAAAGAGCATACGAAGCTCGATAAATCCGTTATAGATATAGTGGTAAAGATGAAGCTTGAGATGGTGGGATTGCGCGGATTCGAGGACCTCATGCCGAGCCAGATCTCCGGCGGGATGAGGAAGAGGGTGGGGCTCGCGCGCGCGATCGCGATGGACCCGGAGATCGTATTTTACGACGAGCCGACGGCCGGCCTCGACCCGATAGTGGCGGGCGTCATCGATAAACTGATCATCGATCTGTCGAAGAAGCTGGCGATCACGACCGTGGTGGTGACCCATGACATGAAGAGCGTATTTTCCATCGCGGACAGGATCGCGATGCTTTATGAGGGGCGCGTCCTCGAGGTGGGGACGCCGGACGAGATCAGGAAGAGTAAGAATCCCATGGTCCAACAGTTTATTTCCGGGTCGGCGGACGGCCCGATAAAGTTCTTCCAGCAGAAAGACGATTACCTGGAGCAGCTGATCAAATAAAAGGAGAGGGACATGAAAATAACCAATGAAATGAAGACGGGACTGGTGGTGGTCGCAGGCCTTGCGGTCGGCGTTCTATTCTGGGTGAAGACGACCGATTTTAATTCAAGCCCCTACAAGATAAAGACATATTTCAATTACGCCGAGGGCGTCAAGATCGACTCCATAGTGAAGCTTGCAGGTATCGATATCGGCAGGGTGGAGAGCATAAAGTTTGACTACGTGCCCGAGACCAAGATTGAGCTTATCCTCTCTTTGGACAAAAAAGCGAAGATCCACGAAGACTCGCTGGCGTTCATATCGACTTCCGGCATGATAGGCGACGCCTATATCGGGATAACGCCGGGTTCGCCGGATAAGGCGTTTGTTAAGGACGGGGCTATCGTCATGAGCGAGGATCCGATCGAGATGAGAAAACTGATGAAGAAGGCGGACGCGATCTCCGAGAATCTCGACAAGACGCTCGTCGAAGTGAAGGCGCTCGCGCAAGGCATGAACGACGTCGTCAAAGGCAACAAGGACAGGATCGACGCGATAGCCTCCAACATCGAAGCGACGGCCGCCAACTTCAAGGAATTCAGCGAGGATATAAAACAGCATCCGTGGAAATTGCTGATGAAGGGTAAATGATCCCGAAATCCTTCAGACCTTTTCTGAATATCGCGATACTTCTTTTCGCAGGCCTCGCGCTCCTGGCGGCCTCATATTTCAGGTTATTGGATAATTACGAGCTTCAATCGCTCGACCTGAGGTTCGTCCTCAGATACCCCAAAATCCCCACGACGGACAAGATCGTCTTTATTGAAATAGGCGAAGATACCATAGCGAAGCTGGGCCGGTTCCCGTTCGACAGGAACTATCACGCGATTCTCATAAAGGCGCTCGGCGAGTCCGGCGCCAGAATGATACTCTTCGACTTTCTTTTCAGCGAACCGCAGGAACACGATAATGCGCTTGAATACGCCCTTAACCAGGCCGGCAATGTATATCTGCCGTACGCCTTCGATATCGATAAAGAGAAAAGCGGGCGGATTTTATCCGGCCGCGGCTATATCGCCAAATGCCTCGACGATCTTGCCCAAGAGGCGAAGGGGACCGGCCATATAAACATAGTGCCGGATCCCGACGGCAAATTCAGGAGGGTCCCCCTCTTTATAAAATATGAAGATACATCCTATCCTTACATCTCTTTCATAATGGGATGCGATTGTCTGGGGATGGGCTTAAAAGACGTTGAATTTAATCCGGGCCGATACGTGAATTTAGGCGCTCACGCCAAGATCCCGCTCGACGAGAATTCAGAGATGATTGTGAACTTTTCCGGCAGGTGGGGCACCTCATACAGGCACTATTCATACGTAGATCTCCTCCAGTCGTATATCGCCAAGACGTCCGGGCAGAAGCCGATTCTCGCTCTATCCGATTTCAAAGACAAGATATGTATAGTCGGATTGACCGCGACCGGGACGGGCGATGTCCATCCGAGCCCGTTCGAACCGATATATCCCGGCATGGGGGTCCACGCCGAAGTCATCAACTCGATGATAAACAAAAATTACATCGCCCGCGCCTCGAGGGCCGTCAACCTGGCGATACTGATAGTTTTATCGCTTTTCATATCCCTCATAACGTTCAAGACGAAGCCGGTGAGGGGGTTGTTTGTGCTTCTTCTGGAGGTGTTCTTCTTTGGAGGGGCCGCGGTTTTCCTCTTCAATCTTTTCGGGATCTGGATAGACATGGTCTATCCGATCCTCGCGATGGCGTTTCTTTACCTGGCGCTCACTTTATACAAATATGTCGCGGAATGGAAGAGAAGGCTCGTATTCGAGAACGAGCTCGGCATCGCCAAAAAGATCCAGGAGAGCTTCCTGCCGAAAAATTTGCCCGGGATAACAGGTATTGACATAGCGGTTTCAATGTTCACAGCCCGTCAGGTCGGAGGAGATCTTTATGATTTCGTCGAATTCGGCGGGCAGCGATTGGGCGTGATGATAGGCGACGTTTCGGGTAAGGGCGTTCCGGCCAG
>JAPLMI010000102.1 GCA_026387115.1 Candidatus Omnitrophota bacterium
ACGGATGGGACGCGCGATATATTAAAAGATACGAAGTTTGACGGCCGGGTGAAGATATTTTACCATGACAGGAATATGGGTAAGGGCGCCGCGCTTCGCACGGGGTTCGGGCATGTAAGCGGGGATGTCGTGGCGGTGCAGGACGCGGACCTTGAATACGATCCCGATGAGTTCATCCAGATGATAAAACCGATCCGGGACGGCATGGCCGATGTAGTATACGGGTCGAGGCTGTCAGGGGGGAAACCTCAAAGGGTCTACCTCTTCTGGCACAAGGTCGGCAACAATTTCCTGACGTTTCTAGCCAACTTTCTTTACAACTCCACTCTGTCGGACATGGAGACGTGTTATAAGATGTTCAGAAAAGATATCATAGACAGGATATCCATAAGATCGAACGGTTTTTCGGTTGAGCCGGAGCTGACGGCTAAGGTGCTGAAAGATAAGAATATAAGGGTTTACGAAATGCCCATATCTTATTACGGGCGCAGTTACGCCGAGGGAAAGAAGATATCGTGGAAGCACGGCTTTGGGGCGATATGGGCATTATTAAAATATAGGTTCGTTAACTGATGAAAGTACTGTTGGTCAAGCCTTACAATAAGAGCGACCATATCCAGCCGTCGTTGGGGCTGGGGTATCTCGCGGGGGCTATCCGCAAGTCACACGACGTCAGGATACTCGACTGCATTAAGGATAATGTTGACGCGAACAGGCTGGGAGATTTCATAAAAGATTTCAAGCCCGACGTCCTGGGGCTTCAGTGCTATACCTTCGATCTAAGTTTTGTGGACGAGGCCCTGAAGAAGGCAAAGTCTCAAAACAAAAACATGGTGACGGTCATCGGCGGGCCCCACCCTTCGGCCGCGGCCAGGGAGACGATGGACGTTTTTAAGGGCCGCCTCGACTTCTGCTTTGCCGGAGAGGCGGAGATCGGGCTGGCCAGGCTTCTGGAATCGCTCGAGAAGGACAATGGCGATTATAATGCTATCCCCGGTCTTGTATGGCGCGAAGGCGATACGGTGAGGTCTAATCCGAAGTCGGTGGTAGACGACCTGGACAGCCTCGGAATGCCGGCGTGGGACCTCATACGGCCGGAAGAGTATCCGGAGTCCCAGCACGGCGCCTTCTTCAAGAATTTTCCCATCGCGCCGATAGTGATTACGAGAGGATGCCCCTATCAGTGCACATTCTGCGCGGGGCATACCGTCTCAGGTAAAAGGGTGCGGCGAAGGTCAGTCGATAACGTTCTCGAGGAGCTCGCCTACCTCAATAAGAAGCGCGGCATAAAGGAGTTCCTGGTTACGGACGATAACTTCACGCTGGACATATCCTACGCGAAGGAATTTTTGAGAAGGTTGAAGTCGCTCGGCCTCGGAATGAGCTGGGCTGTCCCGAACGGTGTAAGGATGGACGCGCTCGACGAAGAGCTGCTCGGTCTTATGAAGGAGACCGGCTTGTATATAATATCTCTCGGCATCGAGTCGGGATCCGACAGGATCCTCGGCGCGATGAAAAAGCAGATCACCGTGGCCAGGATCCGTAAATGCGTGGGCATGATACACGATGCCGGCATAGATATCTCGGGATTTTTTATAGTCGGTTTTCCGGGCGAGACGGTTGAATCGATCAAGGATACGATAAAATTGTCTCTGGAACTACCTCTTGTAAGGGCCAACTTCTTTACGTATCTTCCGTTTCCCGGGTCCGAAAGCTACGAACGCCTGCGGTCCGATAACGAGTTGGCGGATATAGACTGGAAGCATTTCTATTTTATGAACGCCTCGTATACGCCGAAAGGGATGACGAGAAAGACTCTTAAAAATCTGCAGAGGCTCGCGTTCGCGAAATTTTACCTGAGGCCGCGCGTAATTCTTTACAATCTGAAGTCGATCCAGTCATTCAGGCATCTTCTGTTTTTGATAAAGCGATTTTTTAACTGGATAGTGTTTAATTGATGAAAAACAATATATTCAAGATAGCGTTCGCGGTATGGGTCGTTTTATGGGCATGGTTTCTTGTAAGAGAGCTTTTTGTAAAAGATAATATCGATACCTACAGGGCCCTTTTGCAAAGATCGCTCGAGGGCAAACGCTCATATGTTACGGGCGACAAGCTGTACGAATTCCTGATGTTCTGTAAGGGCAAGATGCCGGATCACTCGAGCTATAAAATAGTCGGCCTGGAAGACGGGTCGATTGAAAAGAGAAGGGCGGTATACTACCTGTATCCGCATCTCGAATCGAATGAGCCTGCGTACATACTCGACACTCAAAAATATATCTTGAAGAAGAACGACGGAGCCTGACCTTGGAATTGATAAATTTATTTCTCTATATTTCGCTTGCCATTCTCATCGGGTTCAATATATTGCGCCTTATGACTTTTAAAAAACGCTGCCTCTATCTCCCGGAGGAGATGGCTTTATCTTTAGGACTCGGCATCGGATTCATAAGCCTCCAGATGCTTTTATATCATTTTTTAAAGATAAAGTTTAGCATATTGACTATAGTGATCCTATGGGCCGCATTGCCCGTATTGAACTACCTCTTGCCTAAAAGGAAAGCCGGTTTTGAACAGATATCCGGCCAGTCCGGCGGAAACGGTACCGGACATAGAGTATTAAACGTTTTTTTGGCGTCCGGAATAATATTCGAAATCTCATATGCCTTCTTCAGGGCGCTTATTAAACCGATAGAATCATACGACGCGGTGGCGATATACGCGATAAAGTCTAAAATATTCTTCCTGACAAAATCCATACCGCAAGGCTATTTTGGCGGTCTTGGCAGCATCTTTCCGCACCCGGATTACCCCCTTAATATCCCGTTATTCCAGAGCTTCATCTATCTGGGGCTATCTTCTTTGAACGACCAGCTCGTGAAGGTGATATACCCTCTGTATTTCCTCGCGATATTGGTTTTGTTTTATTACGCGATACGACGCTTCGCGAGCTCTACATACGCGCTTCTATTTACCTTTGTCCTGGCAGGTATTCCGCAGTTCAACGCGTATGCGGCGAACGCCTATCTCGACCTTCCCCTGGCGTTTTATTGTTTTGCGGCCGCGCTATTCCTGTTCAGATGGCTCGAGGAGAGCCGCAATACCCGGTTTCTGATAATATCGGCCGTCATGGCCGGCCTCGCGGGCTGGACGAAGAACGAAGGGTTGATGTACTGCGCGGTGTATCTAATATTAATCCTCGTCTTTTTTATATTGAATATCAAAAAGGTGACATTGAAGGAAGTCCGGACCCTAGCCCTCTACGCGGTTATCATATCCTTAATTTTGGCGCCGTGGATATATATAAAGAAAGTCTACGGCCTGGTGAATACCGATGTGGGCGAAATTAGCCTGAACCCGCTGGGTCTATTAAGGCAAAGCGATAAGATGCTTCCGATTTTTTATGAATTTCAAAGGCAGGTATTCGGGCCTAAAAAATGGAATATATTCTGGATCGCTGCGCTCGCCGCCTTTATTCTGAATTTCAAGAATTGCTTTACCGGAATACAAAGATATATAACGATATTTCTTGCGCTTACCGTATCAGGATACATATTCATCTATCTGATATCGCCGATAGATATCAACTTTTTCCTGAAAAAGACATGGTCGAGGTTCCTCGTCCAGTTTACGCCGATCGCGGTCTACTGGCTTGCGGCGGTCTTAAAAGAGGATGCGAAAGAATGAAGGCGGTATTTATCGACAGGGACGGCGTTATCAATAGAGACCCGGGCGGATGGACGAAATATAATTACGTAACGAGGTGGAGCGAGTTTCAGTTCATACCAGGCGCGACCGAGGCGATAAGTAAGCTCAATAGAAACGGCTTTGAGATCATAGTGATATCCAACCAGGCCGGCGTGAATAAAGGGTATTTTTCCAGGGAAGAACTTAAAACAGTGACCAAGAGGATGCTCGAGGAGATCAATAAAAACGGCGGCAGGATAGAGGAGGTATATTACTGCATCCACAGGGACGAGGATAACTGCGACTGCAGAAAACCGAAGACGGGCCTCCTCGAAAAGGCGGCCGCTAAATTCGGCATCGAGCTCGATAAGACCTATTTTATCGGCGACAGCGAGGTCGATGTCGTAGCCGGCAGGCGGGCCGGGTGCAAAACGATATTCGTCCTGTCCGGCAAGACGTCGCTTGGTGAGATGGAGAAGTGGCGCGAAAAGCCGGATTATATTTTTAATGACCTGATGGGTGCGGTCGATTGGATGCTTAAAAAGGAAAAGAGAAGATCCGTCAGGGCATCGAGGAGGGGTAAATGAGGATTCTCATAACGGGCGGGGCCGGAATGGTCGGAAGCCACGCGGCGGAATATTACGCGCGGCGCGGCGAGGAGGTCGTGGTATTGGACAATTTAATGCGCTCCAAACTTTTCGGCTACGATAAAAAGAGCGTGGAATTCAACTGGAATTATCTGGCTAAATACAAGAATGTATTAAGGGTGAAGGGCGACGTAAGAGAAAAAGCCGATGTGTTAAAAGCGATAGGTAAAGGTGTCGATCTCTGTATTCACACCGCGGGTCAGCCCGGCGTGGGCCTTTCCTGCAAGGAGCCCTTGGAGGATTTCAGCATCAACGCGTTCGGGACATTGAATGTCCTCGAGGCCCTGAGAAAGACTTCGAAAGACGCAAGTCTGGTCTATTGCTCTACCAATAAAGTCTTCGGCGAAAATGTCGACAAAATAAAATTGAAGGAACTTGCGAAAAGATACATTTACGAAGGAGCGGGCGGCGTGGCCGAGGATATGCCGATAGACCTCACCGGCCATACGCCTTACGGCGCCAGCAAATATACGGGAGATATCTATACGCAGGAATACGCCCGTATATACGGCATGAGGACGGCCGTCTTCAGGATGAGCTGCACGTATGGCATACGTCAATTCGGTTTCGAGGACCAGGGATGGGTGGCGCATTTCGTTATATCGAATCTTATTAAAAGGCCTGTGACGATATTCGGAAACGGCAAGCAGGTGAGGGATTTATTGTATGTCGAAGACTTGATAGATGCCTTCGATAAAT
>JAPLMI010000139.1 GCA_026387115.1 Candidatus Omnitrophota bacterium
GGCGTGGAAGGATTGCTGCATATCTCGGAACTGTCATGGACGAAGAAGTACTCTAATCCGAACGAGTTATTGGCGATAGGCGACAGGATCGAGGTGCAGGTTCTTGAAGTCGACAAGGCCAATAAAAAGATATCTCTCGGCACTAAACAGCTGGAGTCGAACCCGTGGCTTGGCGTTGAAACAAAATATCCGGTCGGGACCAGGGTCAAGGGGAAGATCAGGAATCTTACCGATTACGGCGCGTTTGTTGAGCTCGAAGACGGTATTGATGGGCTTATCCATGTTTCCGATATTTCCTGGACGAAGAGGATAGCCCATCCGAAGGATGTCTTCAAAAAGGGCGAGAAGGTGGAAGCGGCTGTTCTGGCTTCCGACGCCAACAACAGGCGCATATCTCTCGGCATAAAACAGCTCGTCCCGGATCCGTGGGACGACATCGCGTCGAAATATATTCAGGATACCGTGCTGCCCGGCAAGGTCACGAAGGTCGCGACATTCGGCTTATTCGTAGAATTGGACAAGGACCTCGAAGGGCTTGCGCACATCTCGGAGATACCTCTTGCGGAAGGCGAAAAGTTTGAGGAGCGGTATAAGGTCGGGGATGAGGTTAAGGCGAAGGTCCTGAAGGTAGATTCGATCCAGCATAAGATCGCGCTGAGTTTGAAAAATTAGGAGGCGCCGAGGCATGAGGGATTTCATATTAGCGATTTTTCTATGCGCGAGCGCTGCCTCATTCTGTTTTGCCGAAGGACTCAGTACGCTGATAAGTGTCGCCAGGTCGCAGGGCGAGATCCAGAAGGAATATTCCGAGGAGACCAGGAACTTTGAACGGGCCAAGGAGAACATAGATGACGGAACGATAAAAAAAGGCCAGTCTAAAGACGAGGTAAGGCGCCGTTCGGGTGAACCCGTGATAATATTGCAGGATTCATTTACAGATAGAGAGAAGTGGGTGTACAAACCGGCAAGATCGGATTTCTTCAAAGGTATAAAGATCTACCTGTTTTTCGATAAGAATGGTTTACTTGATGAGGCAATTTTTGTTGGTCAGGAGACGTTAAAATCAGGAAGGTAAGAGGTAGGTGATGGAGAAGAATTTAGATAAACAGCTGGAACTTATCCGGCGCGGGGCCGTAGAGATAATACAGGTTAGCGAGCTCAAGAAGAAGCTCGAGCGCGCGATAAAAGAGAATAAGCCTCTTGTCATAAAAGCCGGCTTTGATCCCACCGCTCCTGACATACACCTGGGGCACACAGTATTGTTGAGGAAGATGAGGCATTTTCAAGACTTGGGCCACAAGGTCATCTTTCTTATAGGGGACCATACGGCCATGATCGGAGATCCCTCCGGCGTATCGAAAACGCGGCCGCAGCTCACCAGGAAAGAAGTCGAGGATAACGCCAGGACGTACGAGCGGCAGATCGCGCGCGTCCTTGACGCAAAGTCGCTCGAGATCCGGTTCAACAGCGAATGGCTCGGGCGGATGGACATTATAAAGATAGGCGAGCTGATGGGCCGCTATTCGGTCCAGAGGTTGCTCGAGCGCGACGATTTCTCGAATCGATATAAGCAGCAAAAGAATATTACTATGCTCGAGTTTCTCTATCCTTTAATGCAGGGTTACGATTCCGTCGCCTTAAAGGCCGATGTCGAACTTGGCGGCAGCGATCAGAAGTTTAATCTCTTGGTCGGCCGCGACATTCAAGGCGCTTACGGACAGGAGCCGCAGGTCGTTCTTACGATGCCGCTTCTTGAAGGCCTCGACGGTATCAATAAGATGTCGAAGTCGCTTGGAAATTACATTTGTATAAATGAGAATGCTAAGGATATGTTCGGAAAACTGATGTCAGTCTCGGACGAACTGATGTGGAAATATTATGAGCTGTTGACCGATGAAGATGTGGATGCCCTTAAGGCTGAGGTTAAGGCCGAGAGGCTTCATCCTAAACAGGCTAAAGTCAATCTCGCCAAAATTATCGTTGGCCAATATCACGGGAAGGCCGAGGCAGATGAGCAGGCCGGGGAATTTGACCGTGCCTTTAAAGACAAGGGATTCCCGCAGGATGTGCCGCTTCAGGAAGTCTCGCTTGGCCAGGCCCCCGACATCCTGTCAGTCCTCGTTGATGGGACAAAGCTACTTTCAAGCAGGAGTGAAGCCAAGCGCAAGATCCAGGAAGGGGCCGTAGAGCTGGATGGTTCCAGGGTGAACGACATCAATCTGACGCTTAAATCCGGCAAAGAGCACAGGATTCGAGTCGGAAAGCGATTCGCAAGGATTGCGTTGAGATAAGTTAAACATACAAAAGCTAGCCTATAACCCCTTCCATTTTTCATATTATCAGGTATACTTTATAGTAGAGGAACGATAAAGGCACACCATCTGAAAGGATGGGCCGCAAAGCTCAAGAGCCTAATCTTGAGGTTGGGTTGTAAGCCTCAAGTATGGCAGTCAGTTGCCGAAGCTTCGCGAAACCTGTTCATACTGTGTGGCGTGAATGGGTTTTTTTATGGAGAATTAATAAAATCTTTCAAAATGTCTGTTTAGAGGGGTGAGTGTGATGAAGACCATGAAGATGAAAAAAATAATTATCATATCAGCCGTGATGATAGCCATATCATTCATGGGGGGAGGTCTTTTGTTCGCGAACGGCGCTGACGATAATACGGACCGCCTTACCTCTAACCAGTCCCATACCTTCTCGCCGGGTTATATCAATGCGGCTAAACAACAGACCGACGCCATATTAAGGCAGGAATCTTCCGAGAAGAGCCTCTTCGACAGAGCGGTGGAGTATGTCCAGAGTAAGCTCGGGAATAAGATAGAAGAGGCCACTATCCCAGTGAAAGGGCCTCTGGGAGGCAGTGGAGGAGGAGAGACTACCCAGACACAGCTGAAGGCCGAAGCTCCCGGAATAATAGGCCCTGGCGATACTAATGGGGACGGAGTGGTAGACGCTGTGGATTATATTAATGTAAAAATGTCATTTGGCTCTAAAAAAGGCGATAGCGGCTATATTGCCGGCGCCGATTTTAATAAAAATGGCCAGGTAGATTACGATGATTACATATCATTGTTGTCTAATTTTGGCACACGCTATGTCACCACCCCCAAAAGCACTAAAGTCCTTGTTACCGTGACAGATCCGTATAGAGGTAGAGATATGAGGAGAGATAAAGATAGACCACCTTCGGATTATTACAAGACATCCTACGAGGACAGCTCCAATACAGGTAAGTCCAGGGATACAGAAAAGACTAAAAGCGAAGCCTTGTCCGGAGATGCCTTTACCGCCTCTACCCAGCCTCCAGGAGATGCTTCAGAAAAGTATGCCTTATCCGCACCGCTAACCCCGGTTACATATAAAGGGACCGAACTGAAAGACGGGACTGATCAATCCCCGGCTTTATCAGCGGCAAAGGACCTAACGGAAGACCAGAAGGTGCTCATGGACACTATTTCGAACTTCTTAAAAGATATGAATGATATAGAAAAAGTGGTCGGAGAGAACCCTGAGCTAAAGAAAGCCTCGGATAACCTTATCCAGATGGTTGCCAATATCCTCTTGGCTCAGGCCATCCCCGACCTGTTAAAAGAAGGGGACTTGGCCAATATAAAGGGTACCTTCGATGATCTCAATTCAAGCAAGGCCAGGATAATCTCAGGATATATGGAATCGACCAAACCTTACTACGAGGAGGTAAAGAAGCTGTTGGAGAAGAACGCGAACGCGTTAAACTTAAGCCTTGGCGGTATCCTCGAAAAAGAGCTAAGGGAAGCCCCTAGGAGCGAGATAGAGAAGGTATTGGCTAAGATTAGATCAAAAGAAAAGAGATCCTTCGAGGAAGACTATATCCTACAGCAGGAGGCGAAGATAAAGGCTAAGTACATAGACCCCAGCAAGAAGAAGCTCGAAGAAGATATGAAGGTTATATTGCAGGACGCCACGAAGAAGCTGAACGCTACGTTAGAGAATATATCGGATAAGAAGAAACAATAAGGGGTGAGTGACATGAAATCCTTAAATATGAAGATGACACATCTGGTCATGATAGCGTCGATAATGATAGCGATATCGTTTATGGGGGGAGGTCTTGTATACGCGAACGGTAATGACGATAATACGGACCGCCTTACCTCTAACCAGTCCTATACCTTCTCGCCGGGTTATATCAATGCGGCGAAACAACAGACCGACGCCATACTAAGGCAGGAATCTCCCAAGAAGAGCCTTTTCGACAGGGCTGTCGAGTATGTGCAGAGTAAGCTCGCCCATAACATCAAGGAGGATACCAATACCAAGGTTACCCCTAACCTGCAGATGAGGACCGGCTCTGACGCATCCGCTAATACACTAGCTCCTGCGGCTAATGCGATCCTGACGGACTCCACTCAGTATAACGTAGCCATAGGCTCAGGCGCGAACCAGGAATATGACGGTTCAAGGCTTATATCCGAAGTGATCAACGGAAGACGTCACGTATATGCGGGGTTCGACGACTACGGAACCAGCACGATACAGAACGCCATAGACAAGGCAAATGCGGGGGATCTTGTGGTGGTGCGGGGAAAGGATTTTACCGACACAGTAGAAATTACCATGAAAGACGGCGTAAGCATGTATGGGGGGTACAAGGAAGACGGGACAAGAGATTTGAGCAAACTTACAAGCTTCCAGCGTATAGGTGGCGTAGAACAAGTTTCCGCTACGGATTTTCAAAATTATACCGAATTTAGCGGTTTTCGACTTATATCGTTCGCGTCCAATATGAAAATAACGAATGCGTCGAACTTTGTTCTTTCCGATAATTATTTTACCAGCAGCCTTAGCGCATATTCTTCCAACATACTAATTCAAAATAATAGATTTGGAAACAGTATTTCAATAAGTGGCGGCAATGTATCGATAATAAGCAATCAATTGTTTAGTTATGGCATAGCTGTGTCGGGCGGAACGGCATTAGTTAAGAATAACTATATGAGGGGATCGGGGTGGGGTATAGCTGCACTATCCGGCGCATCTGTTATATCGAATAACAATAATTTTGTTGGCGGCCTGTACGCCAACAGTGGTAATATAACTTCAACAAATGATTACTTCGCGGGCAATCCGATATACACAACTAATAACGCTAACGGAATATGTTCTATCAACTCCGTCTCCGCCGCTCTCAACACATTGGCCAAAGCTGCCGACACCAAGGTTATCCTTAATTCTGCTTCCTCCGCTGCCGTGGCTGCCTCTACATTCGACTCCGAGCGGAAAAGCCTCATCGAATCCCGTATGTGGGATAAGAGCTATAACCTGAAAGAAGAGTCGAATCTCGTAATAAAGAATTTGAATACTATGGACCCGAACACCGTAACCGGCATCTTCAAAGGCCTCTTATCCAATAAGGATAAGCTTACCCAAGGCGCGAATATACCGATGGATCCAAATCTCGTAATTAAGTTAGCCCAGGAGGCGTTATCAAGATCAGCCATGGCCATAAATGGCCATATCAATATGCAGGAGGCAGAGCTTGCCATGGCTCTGGCGAGCATATTGAATAACCCAACCGAAGACCAGAAGGTGGTATTGAAAGGTATAACAGCCCTGTTAACAGATATTAGCAAAGTAGCTCCGGAATCCGGCCAGTCGCTCGAGCTATTCAAGGCCCAGAATGAGTTATTACAGATGGTGGTCAATACCCTCTTATCCCAGGCGATACCGGACCTCCTGAAGGAAGGCGATATATCAGGCATCAAGGGTATATTCGAGAAATTGGATATCCAGAAATCAAAGATAATGCTCGATTACCAAACCTATACAACACCTTACTATGAATCTGTAAAAAAGGACCTCATAAAGAATATGTCCGCCTTACAGCTAAATAACGTCCTCTTAAAAGGCATGCTTGAAGAGGAACTGAAGAATGTATCCAGAAGCGACATAGACATAATCATAGCCAAGCTCAAGAAGCTTGAGAAGAAAACCTTCGAGACCGGTTATATCTTACAGCAGGAAGCCAAATACCGTAAGGACTACCTCGACCCCAATAAGAAGAAGCTGGAAGATGACATGAAGGGTATATTGCAGGACGCCACGAAGAAGCTTAATCGAACCTTGGAGGATGTAGCTAAGAAGTAGGGTAATATAACCTCGGAGGTTACCTGTCAGTTTACCGTGAAGGTAACCTCCGAGGTTGAGAGGTTAGGTGAGGACGATGAAAAATCTTATATTGACACTGATTCTTGCATTGACATTCACGATACCGGTATTTGCTAACGGTGATAATGATAATACCGACAGGCTTACTTCTAGCCAGAACTATACCTTCTCGCCGGGTTATATCAATGCCGCGAAACAACAGACCGACGCCATACTAAGGAAGGAATCCCCCAAGAAGAGCCTCTTCGACAGGGCTGTCGAGTATGTGCAGAGCAAGCTATCGAATAACGCGGCGGGGATAGCGCAGGAAAAATCAGAACTAAAACCGGTTCTGCAGCATAGAGGCCAGGCTAGCCAGGATACGGCCCCGGCAGCCGCCTTTATGGCTGATGTAATAATGGACTCCACTCATTACAATGTCGCGATAGGCAGTGGCCAGAACCAGGAGCATGACTCCTACGGCAGGCTGATAGCCGAAGAGCTCAACGGCATAAGGCATATATATGCCGGGAGCTTTATTACCGCAAGTGGCCAGGCGGCCGGATATGCCGGTTCCGACGCAATAACAAAGGCCCTGGCATGTGCTATAAAAGGTAACATAGTGCTTGTTGGCGAGGGCACGTATGCCGGCTTTACCGTTAAGGATGGCGTAACAACTTATGGCGGATACCGTAGTGACGGGGTGCGAGAAACAGCCTATTCCAGAATAACGGGCACTATTAATGCCATGAATATCAATGAAGCTACAACATTGAGCGGTTTCAGCATCGATGGTCAAAATATTTTGAATAGGGGAATAGATATATCTAATTCGGGAAGCAGCCTTCGTATCTTCGGAAACGAGGTTAAGAATATCAAGCAGGGATGGGGCATTTACGCGCGCGATTCCAGCTCCGTTATACAGAGTAATATATTCAGCGGAATAACCGGATCAGGCTGGTGTTACTATGGAGGGATTTACGCGGCCAATGGAACAATCGCGAACGAGCTGCATATTACAAACAACACTTTTTCGAACATCGGCAATCAAGGACACTGCGTTCTATTTAGCAGCATAGAAGGCGCGGCTATAATCGAATATAATAAATTTTATGGAGGCGCATGGGGCGTAACGATGTATAGCACCAGTCATTCTATCGTGAGAAATAATCTCTTTACTAATAACTACTATGGCGCATTAGAGGTTTATTACAGAGGCGTGGTGGATTTTGTAAATAACACTGTTTACGATCCGAATTCGGCGCGTTATGTAGGAACGATGGGCGTAATCTCTTCGACAACACTGCCTGATGGCCAGGGACCTACCGTTAACGCGGAAAATAATATCATAACGGCATCCGCCGTAGGGGGATATAACTGTATACAAAACGGCGGCAAGCCGCTATACGCGAGCGCTATCAATTTCAAAAACAATGTTCTATATTATACGGGCTCGATGGGAAGCGCGGGAACATTTGATGCTACAAATGTATTTACCACTCAAAGTCCTTTAAGCTTTTCAAATAATGAAATGCGCATTTTAAACGGCGGCCTTGTCGGTAATAGAGGAGCCGAAAGCTATAACGCCGGCACAAACCCACCATCCGGCACGGCGACAAATAATTTGAACGCCTCCGCGCTTTACGTCTCCAATGAGAATTTGTCATATTTACAGCTTGAACGGCAAAAGATCTTCGAATCAAGTATTTTTACATCCCTGGCGCCGGATAAGGGTAAATACGGCGGCGAAAACCTTACCAACATCTTTAAAGGCCTCCTCGCCAATAGCGAAGCGTTGCAAAGTTCTAATCAGGGCGGCGGCATAGACCCAAGGCTCTTAGCAAAGATAGTGGGGGATGCCTTGAACAAATCAGCCCTTGCCACCCCTCAAGGCGGCGTTAACCCGGATGAGATGGAGATAGCCGCTAAGTTTGCCAATATCCTCGGTAACCCCACAGAGGACCAGAAAGTACTTATAGACGCCATAAAAGGCCTTTTACAGGATATGAACAAGGTAGAGAAGGAAGAAGCCGAAGCCGGAACTAACCCTGAG
>JAPLMI010000013.1 GCA_026387115.1 Candidatus Omnitrophota bacterium
CTCGTCCTTTATCGCATACTCCTGAGCGTTTTCGAGTATGAGCGATTTGATCTTGGGGCTGAGCACCAGGACCTCCAACAGGCCGATACGGCCTTTGTAACCGGTCTTCAGGCACATGTCACAGCCCTTGCCGCGATAAAAGACGGCCTTCCCCTTTTCGTATTTTAGTTTCAAATTTTCCGCCGCTTCCCTGCTCAATTCGTACGGTTCCTTGCAGTTCTGGCAGATCTTCCGGACGAGCCTCTGCGCCCCGACGAGCATCAGGGATGATGTGATGAGAAACGGCTCGACGCCCATATTGACCAGGCGTATGATGGAGCCGGTCGCCGTCGTGGTGTGGAGGGTGCTCAATACGAGGTGCCCTGTCAAAGCCGATTTTATCGCTATATCCACCGTCTCGAAATCCCGTATCTCGCCTATCATTATCACGTTCGGATCCTGCCTCAATATAGACCGCAAGCTCGTCGCGAAGGTAAGCCCTATGTCGGGCCGCGCCGTGACCTGATTGATTCCTTCTATCAGATATTCCACCGGATCTTCAACGGTGACGATATTCTTTTCCGGAGAGTTCACGTATACCAATACCGAATAGAGCGTCGTCGTCTTGCCGCATCCGGTAGGGCCGCAGATAAGCATCATCCCGTGCGGGCGCGCCGCCGCTTTTTTAATCCCGTCTATCGAGTTCTGGTCGAAGCCGAGCCTCTCTATGTCGAGCGTCGCCTGGAATTTATCGAGAATTCTTAACGCAACCTTTTCGCCCATGCTTGTCGGCAGGATCGATATTCTGAAATCGACTTCTCTTCCGTGGAGCCTGACCTTGAATCTCCCGTCCTGCGGAAGGCGCCTTTCGGCGATATCCAGGTCCGACATTACTTTCAATCTCGACACGATCGCGTTATGAAGCGCTGCCGGAGGGTTTCTTCCCTCCTTTAATATGCCGTCGACCCTGTACCGTATGCGAAGCTTATCCTCCATGGGTTCGATCAATATGTCGCTCGCCCTTATGTTTACGGCCTCGGCGAGAAGAAGGTTCGTAATCTTCACGACCGGCGCGTCCTGGGTCATCTTCAAAATGTCGGATGAGCTTTGGAGGGCCTCCCGCGAAGCCTCATCCATCAGCCTCACGCTGTCCTGTTCGGCCTCCATCCCGTCAACAATCTTCTCTATGGCAAGATACGTATTCTCGTCATAATACTGGCTGATCGCTTCCGATATCTCCTTCTCCGTCGTTATGACGGGGTTGATCTTAAGGCCCGTGAGCGCCTTTATATCGTCGATCGCGAAAATATTCATAGGGTCGGCCATCGCTATCGTAAGCGTATCGCCCATCTTCGCGATAGGCAAAATCTTATAATTTTTCGTCATTTTTTTGGGGATCAACTTTATGACGCCGGGATCGATCTTATAGCGGGACAGGTTTATCGGGGGAATACCGAGCCCCTGGCTCAGGGTGATCATAAGATCGCTTTTTGACACGAAACCGAGGTCCACGAGGATATTGCTTAAGGACCCGCCCTTCTCTTTCTGGACCGACAACGCCTTCTCAAGGTCGCCGGATTTTAAGAGTTTTTTATCTATGAGTATTTTGGTGAGCTTATCTTTGAGTTTAACGCTCATTTTTTATAATATTTTTTTATCGCGTTGGTTATGTCGGTCATAGTGCTGACAAAGATCTGGACTTTGCATTTTGTTAAGAGCTCTATATCCTCAACAGCCTGGAAATTAAGCGGATTTGACATGGCTATGGTAAGCAGGTCCCCTATTTTATCTATCGCTATCAGGTTATACTGCGTGACCACGTTCTCAGGTATCGTCTTTATGGCCTCGGCATTTATATCATAACACTCCAGGGGAAGATACGGAAATCCGTACTGAACGGTGAGGGCCTGGGCTATCTCCTCTTCCTTGACAAATCCCAATAGGACGAGCACCTGTCCTATGAGGCCGCCCTTTTCTTTTTGAAGTTTCAGCGCCTTTTCCAGCTGGGCTTCGTTTATTATACCCCTTTCGACGAGAAGCTCGCCCAATTGTTTGGTAACTATTCTTTTACTCGGAGGCATATCACATCCCTATCTTTTGAATATCCTGTTCAAATCATCCAGGTCTGTCGTTCTGTCAAGAGCTTCTTCGTAAGATATGAGTTTCTTCTGATAAAGGTCGTATAGAGACTGATTCATCGTATTCATACCATCCTTCTGGGATGTCTGTATGACGGAATATATCTGGTGCACTTTCGATTCCCTGATGAGGCTTCTTACGGCAGGCGTCACTATCAATACTTCCGTCGCGAGAACGCGGCCCGGGCCTTTCATTTTAGGTATCAGCTGCTGTGACAGCGCGGCTATCATCACAAAAGAGAGCTGCGTTCTTATCTGCTGCTGCTGATAAGCCGGGAAGACATCTATGATCCTATTTATCGTCTGGACGCAATCCGACGTATGAAGAGTGGCGAATACCAGATGCCCCGTCTCCGCGACGATCAGGGCGGATTCTATAGTCTCCAGGTCTCTCATCTCTCCTATCAGTATCACGTCCGGGTCCTGCCTCAACACGTGTTTCAAGGATGCGGCGAAAGAGTGCGTATCGCTGTAGACCTCGCGCTGGTTGACGATGGCCTTTTTATTGGTATGGATAAACTCTATCGGGTCCTCTATCGTGACTATGTGGCATGGCCTGTTCGTATTTATCCAATCCACCATGGAGGCAAGGCTTGTGGACTTGCCGCTGCCCGTCGCGCCCGTAAGGAGGACCAGGCCCTTCGGCCTTTGGACGAGATCCGTGGCGACCTTAACCGGTAACCCGCATCGTTCAAAAGACCATATTTCATGCGGAATAAGCCTTATCGAAGAGGCGATAGACCCCCTCTGTTTAAATACATTGACCCTGAAACGGCCGAGCGTCTTGACTCCGAATGCCAGATCGAGTTCCAGGTCCTGTTCGAACTTTTCCTTCTGAGCGTCCGTCAGCACGCTGTAGATAAGCTCCTGGCAGTTTTCCGGAGAGAGAGCGCTTGCGTCCACCGGCACAAGGTTTTCATCGACCCTTAACTGGATAGGCGAGCCTGCCGTAATGTGGAGGTCCGACGCATTTTTCTCAACCATCAGTTTAAGCAGTTTATTCATATCATTTTGCATATGAATCCCCTTTCGCCTGCCTTATCGCCTCTTCGGCCCTTTTGAATAGTTCGTCGCTCGTCGCGCCGTCGATAGGGTTCTCGCTTACACCTACAGTTACTTTTGCCGCCGCCTTTCCGTCCCTGATCAAATTCGTGGCCTCGATCATCTTCTTCATCTCCTCCGCAACATAGGAAGCCTCTCTCTTGTTCTTTTCCGGTAGAAGAACCGCGAACTCAAAACCGGAAATCCTGGCGGCTTTACCGATGGGCATCATGTTCTCTCTTATAGCCTTGGCGATTCTCCTCAACGCCTCTTCCGCGGCAAGCTCGCCGTGCGACTGGCGGAAGAGATCGAACTGGTCCAGGCTAAATACGATAAATGAGCACGGCCTTTGATAAAATATGGCGCGTTTTATCTCCTCCTCCAACCTGTTCAGAATGAAACGCTTGTTATAAAGATTTGTCAGGTCGTCCGTTATCGATAATTCGCTCGTCCGCCTGCTCAAAATATCGCTTTCTATGGCTATGGCTATCTGTTTGGCGAAAACACGTATCATGTCCGTATCTTCGTCCTTATACCTGAAATCGGCCACCCTGTTCCCCACAATGAGAAGGCCGAGGTTTCTTCTGCTGGAGTATAGGGGTATTATGACCGCGTTAGCGATGTTGGACGCCGTTTTAAAATCCGCGAGGTCTTTTGATGGTTTTACCGACTTATCCAGAACTATGACGGACCTATTCGCCACGGCTTTTTCCAATATCCCTGTCCCGTCTTTCCTGATGACGAGGCCAGTCAGGTTTTCTTTTTCCATGCCGCATGAAGTCTTCGCGACGAAATCGCCGTCCTCTTCTTTCGGCATATAAAGTATGCCGAAGCCGTTTTCAAAAACCGTTGAGACCTTTTCTACCGCGATCTCCAGAAGCGCGTCGAGCTGCAAAGAGCCGGCGGCGATGATATCCCCTATCTGCAAAAGGCTTGATAACGCCATGACCTTCTCCTGTATATCCTGGTTCACCTCGCCCATCTTCCGGCCGTAGCTCTTGATCTCATCCATGTTCGTTTTTATCTTCCGCGTCATGAAGTTGATGGAGTCGGCGAGGTTGCCGACCTCGTCTTCGAACGGAGCGGCGACTCTTCTATCGTAGTCTCCGCCGGAGATCAGCTTAGCCTCGATGGCCATGTCGATAACAGGCTCGATCAGGCTCTTGGCCAGAAAGAGCCCCAGGAGCGATACTATTATTGAAACGAGTACGACGATGCTTACGGTAAGTGGGTTGTCCAATTGCGGAAAAAGATAAATATTAATTATATATACGCAGGAGAGGAGCGGAATTATCGACATGAGACAAAACGCGATCATAAGCTTGTATCTAAGGCCCCTGTTGACAACCGTCAATTTTCTGAAGAGATTCATGCGTACCTCCTAAGTAAGGATTATAATTTTAACGAAAGTATACTATATTTATTGGCAATTGTCAAATGAGAGGGGCGAAAATCGGGGATTGGCCCTCTAGACATCTATGAAACCCCATGGCAAGATTTCGCTTTTAGCGATCTTTCTTTTCACATAAAAATCCTGGTCGACCCCTGAGTCCCGGAAAGCGCCATTCCAGGCGCCTAAATCAAGGATATCCTGCCAACTGTCGAAACGGCAGCCGCGTCTCCACGCTTCATAGACGGCGCGGGACAACCTTCTGTCCCCTCTGGAGAACATAGCCTCGAGACGGCTCATCCCGAAGGGATGAAAATCGAGCTCTATCATCCTCGACCTGACCGTATTTTTTAAAATCCCTCTCTTTCTTTCCAGCTCGTCCATCGAATCCATCGTCTCCAACTCAAAAGGCGTGTGCGGCTTAGGGACGAAAGGATTTACGCTTACGGCGATATGGGCCGGATGCCCGTCGGTCAGCTTTTTTAAATCTGATATCTTATAGACGAGCCCGGCTATATCCAAAATGTCTTTATCTTCCTCGCCGGGCAGGCCTATCATAAAATAGAGTTTCACATGCCGCCATCCGGCCTTGAAAGATTCCTCGAGCGCTTTAAACAATTTTTCGATATCTATGTTCTTATTCAGGATTTTTCTTAAGCGCGGGCTCGCGGCCTCCGGCGCGAATGTCAGCCCGGATTTCTTTACCTTCGATATCAATACCGGAAGGTCGCTTAACCTATCTTCTATCCTTAACGACGGCACGGATATCGAAACGGATCTTGCGCTGAACTCGTCATTAAGGCATTCTATTATTTCAACGATTTTCGAGTGATCAACGCTCGAAAGCGAAAGACACGAGATCTCATCGTATCCCGTATTAAGATAAGACTCTTCCGCCAGTTTCATGATATTATCTTTTGACCTCTCGCGGGCCGGCCTGTACGTAGCGCTCGCCTGGCAAAATTTGCAGGCATGCTTGCAACCGCGCATTATTTCCAGGGCAATCCTGTCGTGAACGATTTGAATATTCGGGACGATCTGTTTCGTCGGGTAGAACGCCGCGTCCAGGTCTTTCACGATTCGCTTTTTGATTCTATCCGGCACGCTCTTCTCAGCCGCGTAGAATTTACTTATCGTGCCGTCCGGGCTGTATTCAATTTTGTATAGTGAGGGGACATAGACTCCTTCGATTCGCGCAAGCTTTCTCAATAGCTCGGTTCTCGGTACTCGGTACTCGGTGCTCGGTGCTCGGTACGTGTCAATTATTTCAACGATTGCCTCTTCCCCATCCCCTATCACGAACGCGTCGATAAATTCGGCCATCGGCTCGGGATTGTAGCATGACGGCCCGCCCGCGATCACCAGCGGATCGCCATCGCCTCTTTCGGAAGAACGAAGCGGTATGCCGCCGAGGTCGAGAACATTCAGGACGTTGGTATAGGTAAGTTCGTAGGCGAGGCTGAATCCGACGATGTCGAATTCGTTCAAAGGTTTGCGCGATTCGAGGCTGAAGAGTTTGATATTATTGTTGCGCAGAACATTCTCGAAATCTTTCCACGGCGCGAAGACCCTTTCGCACAGCGAATCCGCACCTGCGTTCAGGATCCCGTAAAGTATCTTGATGCCGAGGTAGCTCATACCGACTTCATAAACATCGGGAAACGCTAAGCAGACCTTGACCTTATCGTCGGCCCACTCTTTCCTGACGGCATTCCACTCCCCGCCGGTATACCTCCCCGGTTTCTGCACCGTCAATAATAGTTCTTCCAGTTTATCATCCATGATCACTTAGTCAAACCTAAAACTCGTTATGTTCGCACAAATATGCAAAAGTGCTTATATGGAAAATTTTCCACCTCTATATCTAGCTACTGTGTCGGTCTTTTGTTCGTCGAAAAACGGGAGCCTCGGAAACTCGGCCGGCGTTTGCTTCGCAAACGTTGATCCGGCCTCACCCCGCACCTTCTTCAATTCGGATACGAATATAAGAAGGTGCGGGGCCGCCTGCCAGTATCTATCATTATACCACCATCTACTACTCTCGCGGACATCCTCGGCTCTTTTAATATCAAAAGATTGTTATATAAAAACCGTTTTTCTTCTCACAAAAGACCTAAAATTTTCATTGTGCTCACATAAGCGAGTTTTAGGTTCTACTGACTACAACTGTATTATTCTAAATGTCTAGTCTGTCTTCAAAAAGAAAAAGATAGTATTCATAAATACTGCCGCAACTAGAAAAAACATAGAAATCATTCGTATCTGATTGCTTAAGTAACTATCTATGTCTCGTGTAAGCTGACCTTCTGAGGTTATTAAATCGCAATTCTTTCTGATCTCATCAGACGTCAGCCACGTAACATCAGAATCTTTATTTTCTCGGGTTTCTTTTAAAAATAATACTGGCCTAAAATTAAAATTCGTATTCAAGGCATCTTCTCCTTGTTGAGCTTCTTGATACTGTATAATAGCTTTAATTGCGTAATCAACTTTCTTCCTATAAAAATTTGATAATATGAGTTCTTTCATTATGTTAAATTCTTTTTCGTCATTCCGTATATAGAAAAAATTCGATATCCCAAAATTTCTTTGTTTAACCTCTGCATCTCTATATTTGTTTGGATTCTGAAACAGCTTATTAATACCATCGTTCAGTGTATGGCAAAACTTATATCTATACATATTTCTACCGCAATCCGTGTTACTTGCAAAGTTAAGTACAGCGGCAATGCCGATCATAAGGATCGCGACAAATTGTAAAAATAATTTCATTTTCTGAACATCCTTTCTTTTTTAAAAAATTTTTCACTCCTTGTCAGCTGGCGGTTACTTTTTGTGCGCCGCCTGAAGCGGCTTTGTAAAATTTCGATACCTTATGGCGATTTAGCAAGGCCGGACAAACTGCACAACAGCTTTAAGCGCTGGCAGGTTGGACGGCCATCGAAATTTTACAGAGCAAATTTACATGCCTAATGTAAATTTGCGTCCGCGGAAGGCGGCCACAAAAGTAACCGCCGGACTGGGGACGAAAAAATTTCGTCCCTCAAAACGTTGAGCGGCGGAGGCCGACGTTCACGAGGAGCCCTATCGCGATGAGTGTCGCGATGAGGCTTGAGCCGCCGTAGCTCACCAGCGGCAGCGGAATGCCGACGACCGGCATGAGGCCTATCGTCATCGAAATATTTATTATCGCCTGACACGCGATGAGGGTGCCGATGCCGACAGCGATCGCCTTGCCGTACAGGTCGCTCGTAAGAGCGGCTATCGTAAAAGCCTTCTTTGCTATCATAAAGTAAAGAAATACCACTGCCAGCGCGCCCACGAG